>DASTYR010000001.1:0-6513 GCA_035764795.1 Solirubrobacterales bacterium
CACGTCGGGCAGGTAGGCGGCGCTCGCGTCGACACGCAACAGGAGCAGGAGACCGACGCCGGCGACGATGGGTCCCGCCGTCATCGGCAGTCGCGGCCCGAGCGACGAAGCGAGTCGGCCGAAGCGCGGCGAGAGCAGGAAGAGGATGACCGAGATCGGCGTCGTCGCCAGGCCGGCCTCCAGCGGCGAGTAGCCACCAACCTGCTGCAGGAAGAGGGTGAGGAAGAAGAGGCCCCCGATCAGGCCGGCGTAGGCGGTCAGCGTGGTCAGGTTGGCGACCCAGAAGTTGCGGACGCGGAAGAGGCCGAGCTCGAGCATCGGATAGCGGGCACGGGCCTCGCGCAGGAGGAAGAGGGCGAAGCAGGCGACCCCGGCGGCGAGCGGAATCCAGACGGCGGGGTCTCCCCAGCCCCGGTACGGCTGTTCGATCAGGGCGAAGACCGGGCCGCCCAGCCCGGCCGCCGAGAGCAGGATGCCAGGCCAGTCGACGCTCGGGACCGCCTCCGGATCGCGGCTCTCGGCGACAGCGCGCATCGTGAGCGCCACGGTCAGCGCGATCAGCGGGATGTTGACCCAGAAGATCGCCCGCCAGGAGAGGGCCTCGATCAGCGCTCCCCCGCCCGCCGGCCCGAACACGGTGGCGATCCCGGTCCAGGCGGTCCAGGTGCCGACCGCCTTGCCGCGAGCCTCGCCCTCGAAGGTGGCGGCGACGATCGCCAGCGACCCCGGCACGAGCAGCGCCCCGGCCATGCCCTGCAACGCCCGCGCGCCCACCAGGAACTCGACCGACGGTGCGATCGCACAGAGCACCGAGGTGACCCCGAAGGCGACAAGGCCGGCGACGAACATCCGCCGCCGCCCGAACCGGTCGCCGAGCGAGCCCCCGACCAAGAGCAGCGAGACGAGGGTCAGCATGTAGGCCTCTACCACCCACTGCTGCCCGGCGAGCCCGGCGTCGAGATCCCCCGCGACCGCCGGCAGGGCGACGTTGACGACGGTCGAGTCGAGGAAGACGACGGTCGAGCCGAGGATCGTCGCGACCAGCGTCAGGCGCTGCTGACGGCTCACCTGCCGAGTGTACGTCGAGCGCGTTCGGTCGCCGCATCGTCGAGGGACCTCTGAGACCGGCTTATCCGTACCCCTGGTGAATTCCATGCGAGGAGGAGAGATGACGAAGAAGGAGCGACTGGTCGCCGCATTGCTGGCAATCGTCGTGCTGGCGGCGGTTGCCGACACGGCCGCGGCCAAGGGCGTCGGCTCGATGGCCGCGCCAGGCGGCGTCGTCGTCCACGGCTCCCCGTATCGCTACATCGCCATGGCGCCCGGCAGCGGCGACAACCTCACCGTCGTCGCACGGGTAGAGCGGGACGGCGGCCGCCTGAGCCGGTGGTGGTACCTGCGTGGCAAGTTCGTGGTTCCGGCGGTCGCCTACGACTTCAGCGGCGGCGGCTTGTCCGCGGATGGCCGCACCCTGGTCCTCAGCCGCTTCGCCCATGCCTATCCACCGCGAACGTCCCAGTTCGCGATCCTCGACACCCGACGTCCGTTTCGGTGGCGAGGGCCCGGCCGGCCGCCGCGCTCGCGCCGTCTCGCCAGGTTCATCGACCTGCGCGGCGACTTCAGCTTCGACGCGGTCTCGCCGGACGGCTCGACCCTCTATCTGATTCAGCGCTCGTCGAAGAACAGGGGGCCCGATTACATAACCAACTACGAGGTTCGCGCCCTCGACGTGAAGAGCGGCCGTCTGCTCCCCGAGCCGATCGTGGACCCAAAGGAGCCGGACGAGCGCATGGCCGGCCTGCCGATCACCCGGGCGAGCAGCCCCGACGGTCGCTGGGCCTACACCCTCTACGACGGGGACGGGCACGAGCCGTTCATCCACGCCCTCGACACGGTAGGGAGACGGGCGGTCTGCATCGACCTTCCCCAACTGGAGGGGCGCCGCGATCTCTTCATGCTGAGGATGCGAAGCGATCCAGCTGGCCGGAGGCTCACCGTGATGAGCGGACCCCCCCCGCCCAAGAGGTTGCCGCCGCTTTCGAGCGGCCGACCCATCTCCACCCCGACGCCGCGTCCGCTGCTGCACGTCGATACCGAGAGCTTCGAGGTGCGGAGGGCCGATAGCCCGAAGAAAGGCACGCAGGAGAGTGGCGCCCTTTGGCTGCCGGCGGGAATCGGCTTGGTCGTGCTGGCCTCGGCGCTCGGCTGGGAGAGGCGATCACGACGACGTAGAGCAGCTCGCGCAAGATGAGGCGTCGCCGCATACTCGCCGCCGCGCTGGCCGGGGTCGGTACGGGCCTCGGACTCATCGCCGTTGCGCACTCGCTACCCGGGGCCGACGCCAGATCGGACGAGCCCGTCGCCCTGCAAGCGTCGCGACAGGCGTCGGAGCGACTGCAGCGCCGCCCTGGCGGGTTCCTCGCTTTCTCGCAGGTGCCCCGTGGGCCGGGCAGCCGCGTCGGTGTGGTGGGCCGATCGGTCAGGGGACGGCCGATCGTGCTGCGCGAGTACGGCAGGCCTGCGATCGACCGTGAGCTGCTCGTCTTCGGCTGCATCCACGGCGACGAGTGCGCGGCGCGAGCCCTGCGGCCGCTAACCCAGATCACCTCCCACTGCCCGGATCCCGCCTCGGACATATACGTCGTCCCCACCCTCAACCCGGACGGCGAGGCGCTCGGCACCCGGCTGAACGGGCGGGGCGTCGACCTCAACCGCAACTTTCCCGCCGGCTGGGAGCCGATCGGCGAGCCCGGTCACCCCGAACACTCGGGGCCGAAGCCCTTCTCGGAGCCGGAAACGCGGCTTGCGGCTCGCATCGTCATGCGGCTGCGGCCCGAGGTGACGATCTGGTTCCACCAGCACCATGCGCCGCGCCCGCTCGTCCGCGCCTGGGGCCGAAGCGTTCCAGCGGCCCGCCGCTATGCCCGCCTCGCCCGCCTGCCTTTCCGCCGTATGCCCTGGCCGGCCGGCACCGCTCCGCACTGGCAGAACCGCCACCTCGCCGAGGGAAGCTCGTTCGTCGTCGAGCTGCCGCGCGGTCCGATAGCCGAGGGCCGCAGGGCCTTGCTGGAGCGCGGCCTGGTCCGGATCGGGCGATGGGTCGCGCGGGTGGGCGAAGATTGAGGTGTGCGGTGGAGGAAATCGGGCTTGGCTGAGCGCGAGACGAAGCTCGTGCGCGAAGCGCAAGCCGGGTCGCACGAGGCGCTCAGCGCGCTCTACGACGCCCACTGGACCAAGGCGCACCGCGCCGCCTACCTGGTCGTCCACGACGGCGCCGCGGCCGAGGACATCGCCCAGGACGCCTTCCTCGCCGCCGTCGACGCGCTCGACCGCTTCGACCGGCGGCGACCGTTCGGCCCGTGGCTGCACCGAATCGTCGTCAACCGCGCGATCGACTGGTCGCGCCGCGAGGCGCTGCGGCGAGGCACAGGCGATGAGATCGAACCGGAGGCGCCGCCGCCCACCGAGCAGCTTGGGGCCGACGTGATGGCGGCGCTGGCGCAGCTACCCGCCGAGCAGCGCGCCGTCGTCGTCCTCCGCTACCTGCTCGACTACACGCCAGGCGAGACGGCGCGCATGCTCGGGCTGCCCCGCGGCACCGTCAACTCGCGCCTGCGGCGAGCGCTCGACCGGCTCGGCACCCTGCTCGAACGGGAGGTCCTGCGATGAAGGAGCAGCGGCTGCGAGAGCTCCTGCAGGAGGCACCCCTCCCGGCAGCGGAGGAAGCCGAGCGGCGCGGCCGGCGGATGGTCGAGGCGGCGTTCGCCGCGCGGCGATCACCACACCGGCGCGCCGCCCCACACCGGTTGGCACTGGCGCTCGCGGCGGCGACGCTCATCTTGGCCGTGGTCCTCTCGCCCGCCGGCGCGACTGTCCGGGACTGGATCGACGAGACGCTCGGCGTCGGGGTTCGCGATGCCGAGCCGGCCCTGACCGAGATCCCGGGCGGCGGCCGCCTCCTGGTCTCCTCGCCGCAGGGCGCCTGGCTGGTACGTGCGGACGGCTCGCGCCGCCTGCTCGGCGCTTACGAGGAGGCGACGTGGTCGCCGCGCGGGCTCTTCGTCGCCGCCGCATCCGGTCACACCCTGAGCGCCGTCGCACCGGACGGGACGGTCCGCTGGTCGCTCTCGGCGCCCGGCGAGGTGGGCCAGCCGCGCTGGTCGCCCTCCGGCGAACGGATCGCCTACCGGTCCGGGAAAACGCTGCGCGTCGTTGCAGGCGACGGGAGCGGCGACGGCATCGACCACCCGCTCCTCGACGACCGCGTGGGCGCCGTCGCACCGGCCTGGGTCCCCGGCGGACCGCACCTGCTGGCCTACCTCGACGCCGGCAACGAGATCCGCGTCGTCGACGCCGACACGGGTGAGGTGGTCGGTTCGGGAGATGCCCTACCAGGGACGCGAGCGCTCGCGTGGGCACCAGACCGATCGCAACTACTGGAGGTGGCGCGCGGCTCGCTTTGGATTCGGCGCATCGCCGCGGGCAAGGTCGCCCTGCGCGTCGACGTCGGCCCCGCCCAACGCCTCAGCGTTCCCGCCGCGGGCCGGTTCCACGATGCCGCCTTCTCGCCCGACGGCGAGGCGGTCGCCGCGCTCCGCTCGCTCCCCGGCGCCCGGGGACGGCCACCGCGCAGCGAGCTCGTCCTTCTCGACCTGAACGGCGGGTCCAGCCGCGTCCTCTTCCGAGGACCCGGCCGGCTCTCGGGCCTGGCCTGGTCGCCGGACGGCGAGCGACTGCTGATCTCATGGCCCGACGCGGACCAGTGGCTCTTCATCCCGGCCGACGGCCGCGGCCGGGTCCGGGCGATCGGCGGCGTCTCAGCCGAGTTCAGCCCCGGCGCGGCCCCCGGGACCGGCTGGTTCCCGCGTCTCGACGGTTGGTGCTGCTACTAACCCGGCTCGCGCAGCTGCTGAGCCGGGGTGAAGAAGTTGCGGTAGGCGAGCGAGGTCGCGACGAGGGCGGCGATCGCGACGCTGCCGAGCAACGCGTAGAGCAGGATCAACTGCAGCCGCACTGCGTCGGTCGGCTCGGCGCCGGCGAGCAGCATGCCGACCATCGTGCCGGGGAAGAAGATCAGGCCGGTGGTCTTGGTCGAGTCGACGAGAGCGATCGTGCCGGAGCGCAGGGCGCGGCGGACGATCGGCGCCGCCGCCTCGCGAGCGGACGCCCCCAGCGCCAGGGTCGCCTCGATCCGCGCCCGCGAGTCGGCGACCTCGTCGCCGAGCCGGTCGAGGCCGACCGCTGCCGCCGTCATCGCGTTGCCGATCACCATGCCGCCGACCGGGACGAGGTAGCGCGGCGTCGGCTCGAAGACGTCGAGGGCGACGACGAGGCCCAGCGTCACCGCCGCCGCGGCGGTCAGCGCGATCAGCAGCGGCACGAAGGCGTGGGGCACATGGCGGGCGCGGCCGCGGGCCGTGATCGCCCCGAACAGCACCATCACGGCAAGCAGCGCCAGGACGAGCCAGATCGTGTCGGCCTCGAAGATCAACTCGATCGCGTAGCCGATCGCGGTCAGCTGGACGAAGGAGCGGATCGCGGCGACGGCGATGTCGCGCTCGAGGTCGGCGCGCTGCCAGAAGGAGATCGCCGCCGCGATGGCGACGAGCGCCAGCGCCGCCCCGACCTGGCCGAGCGAGACGTCGATCGAGGAGCTCACGCGAGGGCCTCCTCGACGGCGCCGCAGGCGACGACCCGTCCAGCTTCGAGCCGCAGCGCCCGCTCCCCCAGCCGGCGCGCCTGCTCGGGATCGTGGCTGACGAGGATCAACGAGATCTCCAGCTCGCGGCGCAGCCCCAGCAGCGTCGCCTCGATCTCATCGCGCGCCGCGCGGTCGAGAGCCGAGGTGGGCTCGTCGAGCAGCAGGACCCGCGGCCGCTGGGCCAACGCCCGTGCCAACATCACCCGTTGCTGCTCACCAACCGAGAGCTCACCGACGTCGCGGGCCGCGAAGTTGGCGGTCAGCCCCGCCAGGCCGAGACAACGCTCCCCATCCGGCTCCTCACCTGCCAGCCGCGCCGCGTAGCGCAGGTTGTCCGCGACGGAGCCCTCGAGGAGGGCCGGCAACTGCGGCACGAGGGCGACCTCTCGGCGCAGCGCCAGCGGCTCGTAGTCGGTCAGCGGGCGACCGCGGTAGGCGACTTCGCCATGGTCGGGATCGGCGAGCCGGTTGAGCAGCCGCAGCAGGGTCGACTTGCCGCTGCCCGAGGGCCCCACCACAGCGGTCGCCCCCGGCACGATCTTGGCGCTGATCGAGTCGAGGACACGGCGGCCGGCGCGGCTGTAGCTGACTTCGCGGAGTCCGAAGAGCACGCGAGCATGATCCCGCCCGCGGCGGCGCCCGGGCAGGAGCTGCTCGTGCGCGGCTGCGAGAATCCGGGTAGGTGACCGCCGATGGCTAGAGCGATATGGAGCGGAACGATCAGCTTTGGGCTCCTGAACGTGCCCGTGAAGCTCTACAGCGCGGTCGCGCGCCGTGGCATCTCGCTGCGCGAGCTGCGCGAGTCCGACGGC
>DASTYR010000002.1:0-4850 GCA_035764795.1 Solirubrobacterales bacterium
CCAGCGCCGGGTCGAGCTGGCGGATCGAGCCGGCCGCGGAGTTGCGCGGGTTCGCGAACGTCGGCTCGCCGGCCTCGGCGCGCTGCTCGTTTAGCTTCGCGAACGCCTCGAGCGGCAGGTAGATCTCGCCGCGCACCTCGAGCAGATGCTCTCGCTTGGCAACGCCCGCAACGAGGAGGAGCTGCGCGGCTGGGAGAACCGGATCGCCAACTACCTCAAGCGACTGGACATCACCGCCTCGCAGTTCAGCTACACGACCGAGCCGAAGATCGACGGGCTGGCGATCGCGCTCACCTACGAGGACGGGGTGCTGGTGCGCGGCGCGACGCGCGGCGACGGGCGCATCGGCGAGGACGTGACCCGCAACCTGCGGACGATCAAGGCAATTCCACTGCGGATCGACGACGCGCCAGGGCTGGTCGAAGTGCGAGGCGAGATCTACCTGCCGATCGCCGACTTCAAAGCCCTCAACGAGCGCCGCGCCGAGGCCGGCGAGAGCACCTTCGCCAACCCGCGCAACTCTGCGGCCGGCTCGCTGCGCCAGCTCGACCCGGCCGTGACCGCGCAGCGGCCGCTCTCGATCTGGTGCTACGCGCTCGGCGCGGCGCCCGGCATCGATCTCGCCTCGCACAGCGAGGAGATCGAGTGGCTGGCCGAGCGCGGCTTCAAGGTCAATCCGGACACCGGTCACCACGAGGGGATCGAGTCGACCGTGAAGCGCTGCCTCTGGTGGGAGGAGCGGCGCGAGGAGCTCGACTACGAGATCGACGGGGTCGTCGTCAAGGTCGACGAGCGGGCGCTGTGGCGCGAGCTCGGCGTGGTCGGTCGCGAGCCGCGCTGGGCGATCGCCTGGAAGTTCGCGCCGACGACGGCGACGACGACGCTTCGCAAGGTCGTCTGGAACGTCGGCCGCGTCGGCCACCTGGTGCCTTTCGCGATGCTCGAGCCCGTCCACGTCGGCGGGGTGACGGTCTCCACCGCGACGCTGCACAACGAGGAGGACCTGGCGCGCAAGGACGTGCGCGAGGGCGACGAGGTCGTGGTGATGCGAGCGGGCGACGTGATCCCCCAGGTGGTCTCGCCGCTCGTCCAGCGTCGCCCCAAGCGGACGCGCCGGGTCAAGCCGCCCAAGCAGTGTCCCGCCTGCGGCACCCCCACGATCAAGCCGGACGACTCGGTCTTCACGCTCTGCCCCAATCGCGCCGGCTGCCCCGGGCAGGCTTTCCAGCACGTCAAGCACTTCGTCAGCAAGGGGGCGATGGACATCGACGGGTTCGGGGAAGAGCTGGCGATGAACTTCCGCCGGGATGGGCTGATCGCGGACGTGGGCGACATCTACGAGCTGCGCGAGGACGACCTCGTCGGCCGCAAGGTCGGTGGCAAGAACTTCAAAGAGAAATCAGCGCAGAACCTGCTTGCGGCGATCGAGGCTTCCCGCTCGCGCCCCTTCAAACGAGTCCTCTACGCGCTCGGCCTGCCGGGGGTCGGCTACGTGACCGCCGAGGCGCTCGCCGACCACTTCGGTTCGGTCGACGACCTGATCGCGGCCCAGCCGGAGCGGATCGAGGAGGTCGAGGGCGTGGGGCCGATCATGGCGGTGCAGATCGCCGAGTCGCTGGCCGACGACGCAACGCGAGCTTTGATCGAGAAGCTGAAGGAGAAAGGACTGCAGTTCGAGGTCGATCCCTCCGAACGGCGCGCCGCCGGGGGGCCGCTCGAGGGCAAGACCCTCGTCCTCACCGGCACCCTGCCCGAGCTCACCCGCGACGAGGCCGCGGCACTGATCAAGTCAGCCGGCGGCAAGGTCACCAACTCCGTCTCGAAGAAGACCGACTACGTCGTCGCCGGCGAGAGCCCCGGCTCGAAGCTGGCCAAGGCCGAGCAGCTTGGCGTCGCGGTGCTCGATGAAGGGGGTTTGCGGAAGCTGCTCGGCTGAGGATTTTCAGTTCCGGCGCATTGTGCGCACCACGTTTGCGTCGAGAAGCGGAACGATCCGGAGCATGGCGCTCGCTCAGATCGGACCGCTGACCAACCTGATCGAAAGCGCCGCGACCGCCATCGGCGCGGGGATGCTGCTTGGCGGCTTTGCAACAGGTCTGGTCGGACTTGTTGTGGCATGGCCAAGACGGTTATTCGACAGCCGCGTCTTGCAATTCAGTTATGGCGGCGGAGCCGTCAGTGTTATGGTATTGCTTGCAGACATTACATTTCATAATGCTTTCTAAGAGAGACCTGAGAAACGCACATCTAGCCATCGCAGTTGGAACTGCAGTGGTCTTCATCGGCGGCTTCCTGGTCCGTAACGCGGGTGAAGCTGCGATGCAGCTGGTTGGCTTGGCGACGCTTGTGGTCACCTTCGGTACGCTGGCTCTCCTCAACGCTCGCGACGGCCGTCGTCAAAAGCGTGCCGAGCGCGATCAGTAGCTCGCCACCATTGCCGCGATCCGGTCCTGGGCGAAATGGGCTAGGCCGAGGTCGTAGACGCTCGCCATCAGGATCGAGAAGACGACGACGCGGCCGCTGCGGTTGAAGCAGTAGCCGGAGAGGGCGCTGACGCCGGTCAGGGTGCCGGTCTTGGTGCGGCAGCGAGCCTCGGCGGCGGTGCCGTCCATGCGGTCGTCGACCGTGCCCTCGCGCCCGCTCAGCGCCAGCCCCTGGATGAACTCGTCGGCGGCTTCGCCGCGGTGCATCGCTGCCAGGAGGCGGACGACGTCCCAGGGCCGGGCGCGATTGCCGCGGGTGAGGCCGGAGCCGTCGACCGCCTGCACGTTGGCGCCGACGCTGCGCGCGAAGCGCTCGACGACCGCGGTCCCGGCTGCGGTGGTGCCGCCGCCGCCGACTTCTGCGCCCAGCAGCTTGACCAGCATCTCGGCGTAGAAGTTGTTCGAGGGCACGTTGGTCGCCTCGGCGAGGCTCTCGATCGTCGGCGAGCGCACGGCGCCCAGCATCTGCGCGCCGGGTGGCGTCGGCCGCAGCGCCACGCCGGCCCGTAGCGCGACGCCGGCGCCACGCAGCGCCCGTCCCAGCGACGCAGCCGCCACCTTGGCGGGATCGCTGGCGAATCCGCTTGCGCGGGAGTCGCGGTAGCCGGAGTTGAAGGCGAGCCCCGAGAGCGGGCCGATGTAGAAGCTGGTCGCGTAGCCGGAGTCAGCGACGCCCCGCAGCCGGTCGAAGACCGTGTCGTCGGCGTAGAGCCTGCCGGTTACCCGCTCGATTCCGGCGGCGCGAACCTGCGCCTTCAGCGCAAACAGGTTGGTGCCAAGCCCGCCGAGGTAGCGCCCGTAGAAGGCCGGCGAGCCGAGCGCCGGATCGCCGCCGCCGCGCAGGTAGAGGCTGCCGCGCAGGACTCCGTTGCGGTCCACCGTGCCGTCCGTATAGAGGCGCGTCGGGATCCGGTAATCCGGCCCAAGCTCACTCAGCGCCGCAGCGGTCGTGAACAGCTTCGTGTTCGAGGCCAGCGAACGCGGCCGGTTCGGCGCCCGCGCACAGAGCACCTTCTGGCTTCCCGCGTCCATCACCACGAGCCCGCTAGCCGACCCACCCCCACGCACCAACCACCCCCGCATCGCCTCGCACGTCGCACTAGCCGCCTGCGCGGTCGGCGCCAGGGGAGTCGCCGCCAACGCCAGGAGCGCCAGCAACGCGAGTAGAAGAACCGCTCGCCTCATGGAACCTAGGAACACGACGGTCGCCCAAGGTAGCGCTCCCCCCGGCGCCCTGCCCTGATCCAAAGGCAAAGGACGGGCGTCCGGGGGGACGGGCTGGGGCCTCCTCGAACGGGCGGATACTCAAAGTGCAGCGCCAATTGGCGCTGCACTTGTCCGGGCGAGGATGCCCCAGCCCGTCCCTCCCTTCCCCGGCCACAACCGCCGCACCTGGAATACTCGTGTTCTATGGGCAAAGTCGTCGACCTCGACTCGAAGTCCCGCCGCAAACGCGCCAAAAGCCGCAAACGCCCCTCCAAGACCGCCCTCGTGCTCGGCGGCGGCGGCTTCACCGGCGGCGTCTACGAGATCGGCGCCCTGCGCGCCCTCGACCTGCTGGCGGTCAACAGCACCGTCAACAACTTCGACATCTACGTCGGCACCAGCGCCGGCTCCTTCGTCGCGACGATGCTCGCCAACGGCGTCACGCCCGAGGAAATGATGCTGGTCATAAACGACCGCGTGCCCTCCGACCTCGACGACCTCGACCTAGACACGGTCCTCAAACCCAACTACCTCGGCTTCCTGCAAAAGGCGGCGTTGCTGCCGCTGCGCTCGGCCGAACTGGTGCTGCGGCTGGCCCGGATGGGCGAGTTCTCGGCGATGGACATCGGCGTCGGGCTGGCCGAGAACCTGCCGAACGGCTTCTACGCGGGCGATGGGATTGACGACTACATCGCCGGCATCCTCAACGAAACAGGCCGCGTCAACGACTTTCGCCGCCTCGACAAAGAGCTCTACCTGACGACCACCGACCTCGACACCTGCGAGCGCCTCGTCTTCGGCGAGAAGGGCTGGGACGACGTGCCGATCTCCAAAGCCGTCCAGTGCTCGACGACGCTGCCGCTCGTCTACAAGCCGGTCGAGCTGAAAGGCCGCCACCTCGTCGACGGCGGCATCCGCTCGACCACCAACGTCGACATCGCGGTCGAGAAGGGCGCCAAGTTCATCATCGTCGTCAACCCGCTCGTCCCCTACCTGAACGATTTCGAGAAGACGATCCCGACCGTGTTCGGGACGCGGGTGCGCCGGGTCGCCGACATGGGGATGCCGGCGATCGCCAACCAGGTCTTCCGCCTGATCGCCCACGCCCGCCTGCACCAGGCCGTGGCGCACTGGCAGGAGCGCTACCCGGGCGTCGACATC
>DASTYR010000003.1:0-7443 GCA_035764795.1 Solirubrobacterales bacterium
GTCCGGAAACCGGGGTTCGAATCCCCGTAGCGGTATCTAGGGGGTGCCAGGGCGTTTGCCTGCGTGAATCCGACTCGCTGAGGCTTCCCAGGCATCCGCGATGTACTCGTGGAACGCCTCAGCAACGCTGATCGAATTGCCTGCCTGATCCGCCGTGACCTGCTTTCCGCGATGGACTATGAGGTTTCTAAGCTCGACGTGTGCCTTGTAGCTAGCCCAGAGCTCTGAGCGCTGGATGCTCTCGCCGGTGAGAGCATGGAAGACACGCTGGCCGCGCCGATCCATGAGGCTGTATCCGGTTAGAAGTTCGGGGATAACCGCCTCGAACTCCCCAAGCTCGCGGGCCTTGAGCAAGTCTCGCATTGCCACCTCGGCGTACACCTCGCAGGCAGTCTGTGCAGCTACAACAGCTAGGTCTGGTTTGTCTTCCTCGCATAGTTGACGAGCCAGAGCTATAAGTTCAAGGTGGCGAGGGTGACGAGGGTTGTTAAGCAGTAGGAGCAGAGACATCGATCCAAGTTTGCTTTCCTCGATGGACGACGTCCGAGGCGCAGGAGTGAGGTGCCGCTGCGGTGACAGTCACCGTGGATTGGGTGGGCCGGGAATTCCCAGTTGATGGCAGATTGCCCGAACCAGACCTGGGCCGATCTCTTTGTGCCGGGGAAGGGCTGAGACTTGGTTGCCAGGGCCACGCCACTTCGCGTGCTTTGAGCCCAACCTCGCGGCAACCGTCGGCGCGGAGATGTCGTTCGAGCTCGCGACGCTTCACGCGGCGGCAGTAAACCGCAGGTGCTCGCGGTCTGCGTCCGGCGCCTTCCCTGCCATCTCCTCGTCGGGCGTCAGCACCGTGCGTAGGGCATCGAGCACGTTCTCTCGGACCTCCTCGCGCGTACGTCCCTGGCTCATGGCGCCAGGGACCTCCAAAATGCGCGCGACGATCCAGCCCTCCTCGTCCGCGCTGTCGTAGGAGATAGTGAAGTCGACCGATGCAGCCATGTGGCGACCGTAGCGCGTGCGACTACGAGCAGAAACCTGGTCTCGAAGAATGGCGGGGCTTGCTTCCGTCTCGCCTATCGGAAGCTACCCGCCCAGCCGGTACGCCACCAGCTGCGCTTCGCCGCCTTCTTCGGAGGGCAGGCCGGCGGGGGCGAGGAGGGTGTCGCCCTCGACCATCACGCCGGCGTTGGTGCCGGACGGGAGTTGGGCCTGCCAGGCGAGGCGGCCGGAGGAGGTGTCGAAGCCGTGGACTTTGCCGTCTGCGGTGGTGGCGAAGACGAGGTCGTTGACGACGGTGGTGAAGCCGAAGGCGAAGGCGGTGGGGAATTTGTGTTTCCACTCGACGGTGCCGGTCTTGACGTCGAGGGCGACGATTTCGCCTTCGGTCGGACCCGGTTCTTCACGTTCTTCCTGACTCGTGATGACCATCGGTGAGTTGCAGACCGGGACGTAGACCTTGTCACCGTCGGTCGCCATCGGCGCGATCACACCGCCGAGCGCGCCCGGGTAGACGGTCGCCGGCAGTTTGATCTTGTCGCCTTCGCCGCGCATCGCCAGCAGGTTGTCGTCGTCGTGGCCGTTGTGTTTGCCAACGGCTTTCTGCCAGACCGGTTTGCCCGTCTGGGCGTCGAGCGCGACGACGACGCCCGACTTGCCGGCCGCCAGCACGAGTTCTTTGCCGCCGGATTTGGTCAGGATCGGCGGGCCCTGGAAATCCCAGTCGTAGACGGCGTGGGGTAGTTGCTGCCAGTACCAATCCATCTTCCCCGTTTTGGCGTCCATCTTCACGATCGAGTTCGTGTAGAGGTTGGGGCCGGGACGGCTCGCGCCCCAGGGATCTTTGGCGGTGCCCGGGAACGGCCCCGCGTTGCCGACCCCGAAGTACATCGAGCCTTTGCCGTCGAAGGCCGGCGTGTACCAGAGGCCGCCGCCTGAGTTCACTTTGGGGTTGCCCCAGAGGCTTTTCGGGACGGTGTCGAAGTGCCAGAGTTTTTTGCCGGTTTTGGCGTCGAGCGCATAGAGGGTGCCGACCCCACCCGGACCGTAGAATTCGCTCACGTTGACCGGCACGGTCGAGACGTAGACGACGCCCTTGTGGTAGCCGGGCGCGATGTCGATCCCTTCCACCGGGACGCGGGTCAGGGTCACCGACCATTTCTCTTTGCCCGTTTTCTGGTCGAGCGCGAAGGCGCCGGTCGGCGTCGCGCCGAACACCATCCCCTCGGCGACCACGACGCCGTTGGGGCCATGGTCAGGCTGTTCGTAGGATTTCGTCCAAAGCACCTCGCCGTCGTCCTGGTCGATCGCTTGGACGTTGGAAGCCAGGTCCTGCGAGTAGACGACGCCTTTGCTCATGATCGGCGACGAGGCGTAGCTGCCGAAGGAGCTTTCGCCTTCGATCGGCAGCGACCACGCTTCCTCGAGCTGTTTGACGTTCGCGGTCTTTATCGGGCCGGCGACGTTGCGCGTGTTGGCGAGGTCACCGTTGGGATAGCCGGAGCCGGTGAAATCGGGCTCCTCCTCCGAGGAACCGCCACCGCCGCAGCCGCCGAGCAGGGCAGCAAGGGCGAGCAGCAGCGCTATCGCTCCCATCCCCGCCTGCGTCTGCGCCGGGACTCTCTTCAGGATCTCCCCCACGGCGAGGCGACCCTATTCAAAAGCTCAGGAGAAGTCAAGCAAACAGGTGAGTACGTTTAATGCAGGGAGATCGGGCCCTGCGAGCGCGCCTCGCGCGCCGGCGAGTCCTCGCCGCCGCCCCCGATCTGGAACGGCTGCAGGACGCGGTTGGAAAGCAGCCCGAGAGCGCCCAGATTGGCGAATCCCGGCCCCTGGCTGAGCCCGGCCAGACCGGGAATCTGCAGGCGCGGCTCCATGCCCTTCAGCTCGAGGTTCCGACCGATCGGCACTTCGGTCCCCGCCGGTGCGTCCCAGAGCTTGCCCACGCGCGCCTCGATCTTCGTCCGCACTTCATCGGGGAACAGCGTGCGCAACTGGGCCAGCAGGTCGAAGCCGGTGCAGTTGACGACGTAGTCATGCTCGGAGGCAGTGGGCCCTTCGGCGGCCTCGTAGGAGATCCGCACCCGCTCGCCGTCGGCCGCCGCGCCGACGTCGCCGACCCTTCCCTTGACGAACCTGCAGCGATCGTCGTAGGCGATCGCTGCCAGACTCGGCGGATCGAACACGCCGCGGTCGCTGTGCTTGACGAAGTCTCGCCTCGTCTGCAGGTCGAGCGCCTCCCATTCGACCTCGTCGGGGTTGGAGAAGACGCGGTTCTCGAGGAAGCTCTCGCCGCGGCTCAGCGGCAGCATCGGGGTGTAGATGGTGAAGTGCGACCTGGGCCGGAAGCCGCGCAGGAACATCACGCAGCTCAGGGCGCTCTCGCCGCCGCCGACCACCGCGACGTCGCAGGGCTCCTCGCTCGGCAGCGTCGCGAACTCGCTGCGCTTGCTGTCGCAATGGAAGACCCGCCCGGCGATCTCCGGCTCATGCGGGAAGGCGCGGTGCGTACCGGGGCCGGTAAGGACGAGCGCGCCGGCGAGATGGCGCGAGGAGCCCGCCCGTTCGGCGACGTCGACGACCCAGCGCTCGCCGTCTGCGTCGAGCGAGAGCTCGGTGACCTGGCCCTGGACGTGGCTGATGCCCTCGGTGGCGCGCGAAAGGACCCAGGTCAGGTACTCGCCGTAGTCGCGGTGGCGCACCGAGGGGGATCCGGCGTCGATCCAGCGCGCGTAGCGTCGCTGCCCGACCATGTAGCGCTGCCAGGAGAAGTTCATCACCAGTTCGTCGATCGCCTCGCCGGCCTCGCCGAACTCGCGGAAGCTCTGGTAGGGGAAACCGACGTCCTTGATCGGCGTCACCGCCAGCGGCTCCTCGCCGGAGGTCATCCCGTTGCGCCCCTTCCAGGAGGCGGCGACCTCGGTCCCCTCGACGATCCGGATCGAGATCGGCCCCAGTCCGAGGTTGTTGATCGCGTCGACCTTGGCGGCGATGCCGGCGGCCTTGGCGCCGGCGCCGACTACGAGTAGATCGGTTTCGGCTGCCATCGTTCCTCCACGCGCGTCCGTGGCTCGGCGATCACGCGCGCTCGTTTGTCGGGACTGAAGGAGATGGCGCTCCTCGTGACCCGCTCCGAGCCGCCCTCGACCGGGTGCAGGTCGACCTCGGTGAGGACGGTGCGCAGGACTCGCTTCATCTCCAGTTCGGCATAGCTGGCGGCGAGGCAGCGACGCACGCCGCCGCCGAAGGGAATCCAGGTGTAGGTGCCGGGCGGCTTCTCGAGGAAGCGCTCGGGCAGGAAGCTGAGGGGCTGCGGGTACACCCGCTCGTCGCGGTGAATCAGGTAGACGCAGGGGGCGACGGTGGTTCCGGCGGGCAGCACGTAGCCGCCCAGTTCCATCGGCTCCAGCAGCTTGCGGGCGACGACCGGGACCGGCGGGCAGAGCCGCAGCGTCTCCTGGACGACCGCGTCGAGGTAGGCCGTGCTCTCGCCGGCGTCGACCTCCTCGCGCAGCCGCGCCAGCTTCTCCGGGTGGCGCAGCAAACGCTCGAAGGCCCAGGCCAGCGACGAGGAGGTCGGGCCGTCGGTCAGGAGGGTCAGCATTTCGTCGCGCAGGTCCTTGCGGCTAAGCGGCGAGCCGTCCTCGTAGCGAGCGTCGATCAACAGCGAGACGATGTCCTTGCGGGCGCGCTCACCCTCGCTTCGCCGCCGGTCGATCTCCGCCATCAGCGCCCGCTCGACCGGCTCCATCGCCTCGCGGAAGCCACGGCTGCGGGCGACCCAGCCCGCCCCGAGCATCGCCATCCGACCGAGTCGCTGCGGTTCGTTGAGCGCCTCGGTGAGGCCGGTCAACGCCGCGCGGATCGGCCCCAGCCGGCCGTCGTCCTCAAAGCCGAAGACGGTGCGGACGATCACCTCCTGCGTGATCGCCTGCATCCGCGGCCACAGCTCGAACGGCTCGCCGCTCGGCCAGCCGCGCACGGCTTCGCGCGTCACCTCGACCATCATCTCGACGTCGCCGTCGGCGCGCTCGCGGTGGAAGGGCGGCAGCATCAGCCGCCGCCGCTGCATGTGATCGGGCTCGTTCAGGAGCATCACCGAGCGCGCCCCCAGCACCGGCAGCAGCAGGGGGTTCTGCAGGGCCACGGCCATGCTCGCGGCAGGCGCCGTGAAGACGCGTTTGACGTCGTCGGGGTCGCAGATGAACACCCACGTGCCCGAGTGCAGGATGCGCATCGTGAAGATGTCGCCGTAGCGCTCGCGGCAGCGCTTCATCATCGGAAACGGTCGCTTCGACCAGCCCAGCGCCTGCAGCGGGCTCGGCATCCGCGGCCCCGGCGGCAGCTGCGGCCGCGCGTGGGCGATCCGGGCGGCGTCGCCGGAGCCGTTGGCCGCGGGCGCACCGTTGTGCCCGCCGGCGCTCATTCGGAGCTCACCCGCTCCATCAGCTCGTCCTCCTCCTTGCAGGTGGCGGCGATCAGCAAGTCGAACAGGTCGGCGACGAACTGCTCCGGAAGGTCGACCTCGGCACCGCGCGCCAGGTAGCGGGCCCGCACCTCGGCCACCCGCTCGGGCTGCATCATCGGGATGTCTTCGGCCTGCTTGAAGAGCGCGATCTCGCGGCAGACCTCGAAGCGCTCGCCGAGCAGGCGCGCGATCTCGTCGTCGAGCCGGTCGAGGCGGCGGCGAAAGGGATCGAGCCCGTTGTCGCTCATCGCCGGACTCCATCCAGCAGGCCGGCCGCGAACGCGTAGCTGCAGGCGGCGAGCGTGTGTAGGGCGTAGCCGCCCTCCTGGATCACGCAGACGGGTAGTTTCGCGCCCGCCAGCAGGCGACCGATTTGGGCGAAGATCGGCGGCGCGAAGTTCCAGCCGCCGTGCGGGTCGCCGCTAACGGTGTCGTAGCCGAGCGAGACGACCAGCGCCGCCGAAGTCTCGGCCAGGGCCGCGATCGAGGCTTCGACCGCGGCCAGGTAGGCGTCGGGGTCGGGTGAGCCCTCGAACTCGACGACGCGCTCGCGTTCGCTGCGCGGCGTCACGGTGAGCTCGGCGACGTTGGTCACCGGCCAGGCGTGCAGCGAGTGCAGCCTCGCGTCGGGAATCGAGGCGACGATCGCCGCCGTCCCGTTCGGGTAGTGGAGGTCGAGGTCGATGATGCCGACCGGCCTGACGCCCGCCTCGCTGAGGGTCCAGGTGGCAGCCGCGGCGGTGTTCAGGTAGCAGTAGCCGGCGCACCATTCGGGGCCGGCGTGGTGGCCGGGCGGCCGACAGAGCGCGTAGGAGAAGCGGGCGCCGTCGACGATTCGGCGCGCCGCGCTGATCGCCGTCCGCACGCCCTCGCGGGCGGCGGCGACGAGGCCGGCGTTGACAGGGATGTCGGGCTCCAGACCGGGCGCCGCAAGCTCGGGCAGCACCACCGGCTCCTCGGAATCGACTCCCTCCAGCGCCTCCAGGTAGTCAGGCTCGTGCAGGACCCGGAGCGTCCGCGCGACGTCCTGGGCGGACGCGTCAGGCTGCTCGGCCCGGACCGCGGCGTGGCAGACGAGGCCGCTGCGGACCTCGTCGATGCGTCGATGATCGTCCATGCCGGGCCGCCGCCGCCCGCCTTCGACGATCCAGTGCGCCGCGTCGCCGCGCCTGCGCCGCTGCTCGATCAGCAGCAGGCCGCTCATGCGGTTGCCTCGGAGTTGGCCAACCACCTCATCCGCGGTCCGAGCGGCTTGAACCCGTTGGCGAGGTAGAACGCGCGGGTGGCCTCGATCGCCGCGAAGCTGTCCTGGGGGAGGCCCACCTCGATCCGGGCAATGCCTTCCTCGCGGGCGAGCGCGAAGAGCGCCTCGAGCAGCTCGCGACCGACCGCGCGGCTGCGCCACTCGGCGTCGACCCAGAGGTCCTGCACGGTGCCGTAGCGACCGGGCACGTGGACGGCGTGTTGCCAGCTCCCCGCCAGCACGCCGACGATGTCGCCCTCGGCGGACTCGGCGACGAAGAGGGCGCCGAGGCGAGGTTCGGCGACGAGCTCGGCGGTGGCCGCCTCCAGCTCGTGGCGCGGCGGCCGCTCGCCGCCCAGCTCGACCAGCAGCTGTTCGACGCCGTCGGCGACCGCGGCGACGTCATCGCTGGTGGCCGCGCGCACGCGCGGCGGCGCCGCGACCTCGCTCATGCCGCTCCCGCGGTCTCCACGGAGGGCTCGAGCTCGACCGACCAGGCGCCTGGGTCGTCGCTGCCGGTCGCCACCCGGGCGATCGCCGCCATCGGAGCCCGTGCCTTGAGCAGGATCTCGTCGAACTCCTCTTCGGCGTCGGACTGCATCACGATCGCGCCACCGGCGCCGATCGTCGTGCGGCCGGGGCGCATCACGATCGTGCGAATGACGATGCTGAGGTCCATCGCCCCGTCGGCACCGAAGTAGCCGATCGCCCCCGAGTAGACGCCGCGCGCCTCGTCCTC
>DASTYR010000004.1:0-3736 GCA_035764795.1 Solirubrobacterales bacterium
CTCCACCGAACCCGCCTCCGACGATGACGACATTCCAGGCCACGTGGCCACCGTAGCACTTTGTAACAACCTGTCACAAAGTTACTTCGCGCACTTTCAGGGGCCGAGCTTCTCCTTGATCAGCCGGTTGACCTCGCCGCCGTCGGCCCGGCCCTTGGTCTCACGCATCACGGCGCCGACGATGGCGCCGATCGCCTTGCCATTGCCGGCGCGGATCTGCTCGGCCGCCTCGGGATTGGCGTCGATCGCGGCGGCGACGATCCCCTCGAGCTCGCCGCTGTCGGAGATCTGGGCGAGGCCCTCGCGCTCGACGATCGCCTCCGGCTCGCCGCCCTCGGCGACCATCGTCGCCAGCACCTGCTTGCCGGAGCCATGGGAGATCTTCTTCTCCTGGACCATCGCGACCAACGCCGCCAGGGCAGCGGGCTCGACCTTCGAGTCGGTGGCGTCCTCCCCCCCGTCCTGGCGCAGGGCCGCCGCCAGCTCGCCGGTCACCCAGTTGGCGACCACCCGCGGCTCGACCCCCTCGGCCGCCGCGGCGGCGCGCTCGAAGTAGGCAGCGGTCTCGGGATCGGCCACGAGCACAGCGGCCGCGTCATCGCTCACGCCCATCTCCTCCCGGTAGCGACGCATCCTCGCCTCGGGCAGCTCCGGCAGCGACTCTCGCGCCTCGCGCAGCATCTCCTCGCTCGGCGCCAGCGGCACCAGGTCCGGCTCCGGCAGGTAGCGATAGTCGTGCGCCTCCTCCTTGGAGCGCAGCGGCGTCAGCGAGCCGTCCTCGGGATGAAAGTGAAGAGTCTCCTGGACGACCGTCCCACCGGCGGCGATCAGCTCGCGCTGGCGCGCCAGCTCGGCTTCGATCCCCCGCTCGAGGAAGCGGAAGCTGTTCATGTTCTTCAGCTCAGTCTTGGTACCGAGCTCTTCGCTGCCCGCAGGGCGCACGGAGACGTTGGCGTCGACGCGCAGGCTGCCCTCCTCCATGTTGACGTCGGAGACACCGAGCTGGCGCACCGTCGTCCGCAGCAGGCGCGCCCAGGCGGCCGCCTCGGCGGCGCTGCGAAGGTCGGGCTCGGTGACGATCTCGACCAGCGGCGTCCCGGCCCGGTTGAAGTCGACCAGCGAGACGCCGGAGCCGTGGATCCGGCCCGAGCCGCCGAGGTGGATGTTCTTCGCCGCGTCCTCCTCGAGGTGGGCGCGGTGGATGCGGACGTCCCCGAGTCGGCCGGCCCCGGCAAGCGGCACGTCGTACTGGCTGATCTGGTACGCCTTCGGATTGTCGGGATAGAAGTAGTTCTTGCGGTGAAAGATCGAGCGCGGGGCGACCTCGCACTCCAGCGCCGCGGCGATCTTGAGCGCATAGCGGACCGCCTCCTCGTTGGGCACCGGCAGCACCCCAGGGTGGGCGAGGCAGACAGGACAGGTATGGACGTTGGGCTCGTCGCCGAAGGAGAGCCCGCAGCCGCAGAACATCTTCGTCCTGGTAGCCAGCTGGACGTGGATCTCCAGCCCGATCACCGCCTCCAGCTCAGCCATCGGCTCCACCCCCGGGCTTGGCGTCGAAGCCGATCGCCCGCTCGAGCGCGTGGGCGGCGTCGAGCAGGCCCTGCTCGGCGAAGGCGGGCGCTGCGATCTGGAAGCCGACCGGCAGCCGCGGCCCCCCACCCTCGGGTTCGGCGAGGCCGGCGGGAATCGAGATCGCTGGGATGCCGGCGAGGCTCATCGGCACCGTGAAGAAGTCGTTCATGTACATCGCCAGGGGGTCGTCCGTCTTCTCGCCGAGGCGGAAGGCGACCGAGGGCGAGGTCGGCGTGACGACGAAGTCAAAGCGCGAGAAGGCATTGCGGAAGTCCTCGGCGATCTTCGTGCGGACCTTCTGCGCGCGTCCGTAGTAGGCCTCGTAATAGCCCGAGGAGAGCGCATAGGTACCGAGCATGATCCGCCGCTTGACCTCGTCGCCGAAACCCTGCGCCCGCGTCGTCTCATACATCTCGACCAGGTCGCCGGCCTCGCCGGCGCGCAGCCCGTAGCGGACGCCGTCGTAGCGGGCCAGGTTCGCCGAGGCCTCGGCCGGCGCGATCACGTAGTAGGCGGAGATGCCGTGCTCGGAATGCGGCAGCAAGACCTCGGCGACCTCGCCACCCAGCTGCTCGATCCGCCCCAGAGTCGCCTCGAAGACCGCCCGCACGCCCGGCTCGATTGCGTCGTGCGCCAGCTCCGACGGAACCGCGAAGCGCAGCCCGCTCAGGTCCTCGCGGCTCGGCAGCTCGACGCCGCCCTCGATCCCAACCGAGGTCGAGTCGCAAGGGTCGCGGCCCTGCATCGCGGCGAGCAGCAGTGCGGCGTCACTGACGTCGCGGGTCAGCGGCCCACACTGGTCGAGCGAGGAGGCGAAGGCGATCATCCCGTAGCGCGAGATCGCGCCGTAGGTCGGCTTGAGGCCGACGATCCCGCAGAGCGCCGCCGGCTGGCGAATCGAGCCGCCGGTATCGGTCCCGATCGCGCAGGGGGCCAAGCCACCCCCGACCACGGCCGCCGAGCCCCCGGAAGACCCGCCCGGAACGCGCTCACGATCCCAGGGGTTGAGGACCGGGCCGAAGGCTGAGTTCTCGTTCGAGGAGCCCATCGCGAACTCGTCCATGTTCGTCTTGCCGAGCAGCCGCGCCCCCGCCTCGCCGAGACGGCGCACGGCGGTCGCGGTGTAGGGCGGTCGGTAGCCCTCGAGGATCCGCGAGGCTGCCGTCGTCTCGATCCCCTCGGTGCAGAAGATGTCCTTGACGGCGACCGGGATGCCGGCAAGCGGGCCGCCATCTCCGTTGCCGCCCCCATCGCCCTCGCCACGCCAGAGGTAGGCATTCAGCTCGTCGCCGGCTGCCGCTTCCTGCCAGGCGGTGAAGTACTCCTCGCGGGAGAGGTCTCCACTCGCGATTCGCGCCGCCGCCTCGGCGACGGTCAGCTCACGTAGCTCCACCGTCATTCGGCCTGCGGAGAGGGAACGCGGAAGGCACCCTCGGCCGGGTCGGGGGCAGCCTCGAGCATCACCTTGCGGGGCCAGCTTGGCCGCGGCTCGTCGGGACGCAGGACGTTCTCCAGCTCAACCACGTGCGAGGTCGGCGGCACGTCGTCGAGGTCGAGCTCGCCGATGCGATCGACGTGATCGAGAATCCCCGAGAGCTCACCCGCCATCCGCTCCAACTCCGGCTCGGAGAGGCGCAGACGTGCCAGCATGGCGACGTGGACGACTTGCTCGCGCTCGATCACGGCGCGGATTCTAGGCTTGTTCGGCTCAGCTCCAATCAGACCCGGAGGTAGCGATGATCGCCAAGCTGGATTTCGTCGGCATCCCGTCTCAGGACGCAGAGCGTTCGCGGCACTTTTACATCGAGACGCTGGGTCTCCGACCGGACGAGAACGGGCGCTTCGAGTTCTGGGTCGGCGAGACGTGCTTCGCGATCTGGGAGCCACAGCGGTTCGGCATGAAGTTCGAGCCCCAGCGCAACGCCCATCCCGCTCTGCACGTCGACGACGTGGCGGCCGCGCGTGGCGAGCTCGAAGGGAAAGGGGTGGAGTTCTTCGGTGAGATCCTCGACACCGGCGTCTGCCACATGGCGTTCTTCCGCGACCCCGACGGCAACGACCTGATGCTGCACAGCCGCTACGCGCGGGTCGAGGGCAGCTAGCCGGCAGCCCCCCTCCAGGCGCGACTGGCTGCTCAGCCAGTTCGAGTGCCGGCGCATGC
>DASTYR010000005.1:0-17946 GCA_035764795.1 Solirubrobacterales bacterium
GCTGCTCGGCGAGGTCGCGGAACTGCGTGTAGGCGGCCAGTCGTTCGGCCTTGTTCGCTTCACGGGCGTCTTCGATCTCGAGCCGGGCGATCTCGGATTCGCGCTCCTCGATCTGGTTGCCGACGAGGACCAGCGCCGTAACGCCGGCGAGCACCGCGACCAGCGCTCCGACAAGGATGTACGCGAGCGGCCCGCTGCGCAGCGGCGCCTGCTCGCCGCGGCGGTCCTCCGGGGGGATCAGATTGATCGGCCGCATCGCTCAGGCTTCCAGCGCCAGGCCGTAGGGCAGGGTCAGGCGGGCGGCCGAGATGTCGTCGAGCCCGCCAAGCGCCGGCGGCCGCGCGACGGAGATAGGTAGGCCGAGTCCCTCCATCCCCTCCGCGATGCCGGCGATCGTGCTGCCGGGCCCGCTAAGGACGATCCGCTCGACCGGCACCGCGGCCTCCTGTGCCCCGTAGTAATCGAGCGACAGGCGAAGCTCGTCGACGAGGGCGGCGACTCCCTCCTCGAGGGTCCGCCGCGACTCGGCAACCATCTCCGGATCCCCCTCGACCTCCTCGAGGGGCTGGTCCAACCCGACGTGACGCAGCCACTGCATCGCTTCGTCGGGCCCGACGCCGCGGCTGCTGACGAGCCGGCTGGAGATGCCCTCTAACCCGACGTGCGAGACGCGCGTGAAGAGGCAGGCACGGTCGCGCGCCACCGCCAGGTTCGTGACGTCACCGAGGTTGCAGTAGAGGACCGCGCGATCGAGCCGCTGCGTCGGCTGCTCCGCCTCGTCGTCGGCGACCTCGTCGGCGTGCCAGCTGCCAGCAAGGGCGCGGATCATCGCGAAGGCGGAGAGGTCGACGCCGACCGGTTCCAGACCGGCGCTGCGCAGGGGCTCCAGAAAGGACGAGATCATGTCGCGGCGCGCGGCGACGACGACCACGTCGACCTGCGGCGAGGCACCCTCCTCGGCCGGCACGCCGCCGACGATCTGATGCTCCAACATCGCCTGGTCGAGCGGCATCGGCATCTGCTCCTGGGCCTGAAAGCGAACCGCCGCCTCCATTTCCTTCGGGTCCTCGATCGCCGGCAGGCGCAGGGTCCGCACCACGACGCGCTGGTTGGCGATGCCGAGGCGGACCTGCTTGCTCAGCTTGTGCTCCGCGAAGAGCGACTTGAGGTTTTCGGCGAGGCTGGCGGCGTCCAGAACCTCCCCCTCGTGGAAGGCGCCCGCGGCGAGTGGGCCGATCGCGGAGCCGGCCAGCTCCACGGAGCCGTTGCTCCGCACTTCGGTGGCGGCGACGCTGCCCGCCTCGATGTCGAGGCCGACGACGGCCCCCGTCTTTTTCTGCCTGGTCAGTCGCATGAAAGTCTGGTCGCGGATCGCCGCCTGGCGTCCCGCCCTTTCCCAATCGACAGATGGAGGGCAAACCTTTCGCCCTGCAACTACTCATTTATGGGAGAACCTGGACGTCTGGCCGATGGCTAGAAAGTGCTCAGATACCAATCGATCAGCTCCTCACCCGCGAAGAGCCCAACGATGCCCCCCAGGGCGAGGAAGGGTCCGAACGGGATTGCCCGCTTGCGCGCAGCCGCGCCGTGACGGGCGATCATCGCCAGGCCGACCACGGAGCCGGCCAGCAGGGCGACGAGGATCGCCGGCCCGACGTCGCGGCCGAGGAAAAGCCCCATCGTCGCTGCCAGCTTGACGTCGCCGAGGCCCATACCGCGCGGGTAGGCAAGTGCGGCGGCGAGGAGCAGACCTCCGGCGGCGATCGCCGCGATGGCACGCTCAGGCAGGCTGCTCGGGTCGCCGACGGCGGCGATCGCCACGGCGAGGACGGCGGCGACGGCCAAGATCTTGTTGGGGATGATCCGACGCTCGAGGTCGGTCAGCGTGACGGCGACGAGCGTCGTCACGAAGACGAGGCCGAGCGCCAACTGCGCGACGTCGTCGTGGAAGGCAAGTGCGATCGCCGCGTAAAGGACGCCGGTCGCCAACTCAGTGAGCGGGTAACGCGACGAGATTGCCTCGCCGCAGCAGCGTGCTCGCCCCCGCAACACCAGCCACGAGAGGACCGGCACGTTGTCGTAGGCGGCGATTTGGGCGCCGCAGGCCGGGCAGCGCGAGCGCCCCCCGACGATCGATTCCCCGAGCGGTACTCGATGGGCAACGACGGTCAAGAAGCTGCCGACCAGCAGGCCGGCGAGGAAGAAGAGGATCGTGGCGGCGGTTGCGTCCATGGCTCGCTCCGGGCGTGGAGCTTGCCGCCCCGACCGGCGGCAGCCCGCTCGTTCAGGGTTCGGCCGTTATGACGCCGGGCGGTACCGCGCCCGTCGTCTCGAGCATGAGCGTGCTTTCGAAGCTCCGCTCGTCGTAAATGATTTGCAGGCCGTTTTGGGTGTCGCCGCCGACGCTCAGCGCCAGGCCCAGCCGGGCACCCGGCGGCAGCGGCAGCGCGCCGCCCTCCTCGGCGTAGCCGAAGTTCAGCGGCAGGGTGACCGTCGTCCAGCCGGCGTGCGGCCACGACTGCGCGAAGTAATCGAAGTGGAGGCTCTGCGGGGGGCCAAGGTTGACTGCGAGGGTGTCGGTAACGGTCTCGTCCCCATAGCTGCGGACGAAGAGCCAGGCGCAGATCCGGCCCGGATACGGCGTCCCCCCGATCGTCCGGGTCCAAAGGTTGAGCGTCCCCTCGCCGGTCAACAGGATCTGGTCCCCCGCCTCGTTCTCCGGCATCGCCGGCGAGAGCCACCTGTGCACCTTGTGGAAGGTGTTAGGGACAGTGTCGGCTTCGGTCGCTACTCCGCGAGCAAGATCGGTCATCCCGCTCGAGGCGCAATCTCCGCCCGAGAGCATCTGCAGGCCTTCGTCTCCGGTCGGCTGCGGCTCTACGTCAGTCGCGTAGTCGTACTGGTAGTCGACTTTTTCTTTCAGCGGGTCTAGGACTTCGCGTGGTCCCTCGGTCCAGAGCAAATCCGGGGCGCCCGGCACGTTAGTGCTCTGCGCATCGTCCGCGCAATCCCCGCGCGTGTTGTGGGTGGCGTGGCTGCCATTTTCAAAAGGGTGTTCCAGGCGTTCGGGCTCACTGCACGGAGTGTCGGTCAACCAGAGCGTCCAGGTGACGTTGTCATCTCCGCCGGGCTCCTGGCTGGGGAAGGTCGCCGGTTCGGCCTCGGGATCGACGAACTGGCCCTGAACTTCCTGGTAGCGACGCGTACCTCCGGAGGCGGTGTCGTCCAGCCTCACCGCTACCACAGCGCGCTTCAGGAACTGCCGCTCGGCGCACAAGGACGAAGGGCAGGTGTCCCAGACGATGTACCGGTAGATCTGCCCTTGGATGTCTCCCACCGTGAACGGGGTCGGGTTGGGGTCGACAGTGCCGCCTTCGACGGGGTCGCCTTTGTTCAAGCTGCCGTTGACGACGAGCGGCTTGAGGCCGGTCCCGTTGCGGCCGGTGTAGAAGTAGGTGCCGACGATGCGGGAGCTGGGATCCGCTTCGTCGCCCGAATCCACCGGCGGTTCGATCAACGCCAGCTCCTCGTAGGGCAGCTGTCGCAGCTCCTCCATCTCCGCCTGCAACAGGTTGGCGACGACCTGGCTCTGCTCGGCGCGGAAGGTGTTGCGGGTAGCCGCGTCGACGACCCCGAGGACACCCAGCGCCCCCAGCACGAGGATCAGGCCGGCGACGACCACCTCGACGATCGTCATGCCCTCCTCGCGCCTCATGCTTCGCCTTCTCCGAAGTTGCGGAGCGCCACGCCGTCGCCAAGCGAGACCGGGTCGTCCTCACCCGAGGCCACTACGAAGTCGACGCCGACGTAGGTGGGATCGGTTGCGTCGGGTAGGTAGGTGAAGACACTCGGAGTCGTCAGCCCGCTGACGACCTGGGTCGTCGGACCGGGGGCGCTGCCATCCGGCTGGGCCACGAAGCGACTGCAGGTGTCGTCGACGCAGCTGTAGGTGACGCGACAGGGAATCGACGTGCTCGCCGCCGCGCCGCCGCAGCTGGCCGCCTTCACATAGGTGACGATCGCGAGCTGGCTCGGCGAGGCCACCTCCACCTCGAGGCCCTGGCGCAGCTCTCGCGTGACCCGGTCGAGCGTGACCCGGGCATCCTGGATCGCCGCGACCTTGGTGGCGGTGCGCGGCTCGCTGCGGACACCGCCGAGGAACATCGCGAGGGCCGCGCCGACTACCACCAGGCCGAGCGTGGAGGCGATCAGAAGCTCGACGAGAGTCAGGCCGCTTTCGTCGCGGCGAAGCGCTGCCGCCGCTTTCCTTGCCCCGTCCATCGGGTCAGCATCCGGCGTCGGGCGCCGTGGTCGCCACGCCGCCGCACTCGACGAAGCGGTACGGCGCGTAATGATCCGGCACGGGCGGAAGTTCGACCCCCGGCAGGTTGAATTCCTCCGAGCCGCTCGCCGACCAGACTTCGGCATTGGAGTCCATGTGGACCGTTTCGCCTGCGATCGCCCCGCAGAAGCGGGCGTTGCTGTTCAGCCTCACGTCCGTTCGCGGCGCGTAGATGACGAAGTTCTGATCGCACGGGCCGTTGACCGAGGTGTTGCTGTTGAGCAGGATGTTCGTGTCCACGGTGGCGGAGCCGACGAAGAGCATCGCGACGCTGACCGGGTCGCCGGTTGCCGAGGTGATCCGCGTGTTGGAGTCCATCTCCAGCTGAGTGACACCGGATCCGTAGCCACACTCTTCCGGCGAGTCGAAGTAGATGGTGACCGTCGAGTTGGGGGAGATGAAAAGGTTGCTGTTGCTGCGCAGCCGCAGTTTGCAGAAGCTGTAAACGGAGCCGCCGAGCGTCACCGAAGTGTTGCCGTCGATGTAGAGCTCGCGGTCTTTGCACAGGGTCGATGATTTCCCGTCCGGCCGCATGCCGCTCCAGCAGGCGTCGATTTTGCTTTTACTGGTGGCGACGTCTTGAAGGAAGAAGCGGTCGTTGTCGTTGTTGGTTGCGGCATCGCCCTGGTTGACGTCGGGCAACGTCAGTTCTTTCTGGCCGTAGCTGCTGGCCGGACTCGTGCAGAGCGCGTCCGCGTTGTACTGGGCGTTAGGCCCTTTCGCGAGTTCTTTGCCGACCCCGACGGTTGCCGGGCCGCACAGTTTCGCGTTCGACCTCAGTTCGATGCTGCCGTTGCTTGCCGTGCCGGTGTGGATGACAGCGTTCGAGTCGAGGAGCATGTTTTCTTTCGAGAGCACGCTTGCGGTGGCGAACGGCCCGCCGCCGGTGGAATCCTCCGTGGGCAGAGTCGACGCCATCACCTCGACGCGCCGGGTAACGCCGTCGACCGTCCCCTGCGAAACGATCTCGACGCACTCGACTTCGTTGCTCACTTCGCAGTCTTCGCCGCTTGCAATGCGTGCCCAGTAGGAGACCTGCCCACCGTTGACCGACATCCCGGTCACCGGCCCGCACCATTCGCCTTCGGTCGCGGCCACACACGGGGGGACGCCGCGGTTGTAGTGGAGCAGCGCTTGGCTGACTCCCGACTCGGCGACGGCGAGCGCCGTCTTCGTGCCCTGGTCGCGGACCGTCCCGCTCTGCCCCTGCACCGAGGTCATCACGGCGACACCGGCCATCCCCAGGGCCGCGACCGTCATCAGCATCACAGTCGGGACGGCGAACCCTTGCTCGGAGGAAAGGCGGCGGCGAGCGGCCGCAAGGGCGCGGCGGGCGCTCGCAGGGACTGCGTTGAGGAGGAGATCGTGCCTGGGCATACGTCCGGGTCTAGATCGACCGCACCGGCTCTCCCTTGAGCTTTACGCCCATTGCTGCTGATCTACGCACGAATTGCTGGGCCGATCGTCCATACGTCCAACCCAAAAATCGGTAGAAAAAAGGCGGGCCCGAAGGCCCGCCTTTTTCGCTAAACGTCGATGTAAAACGGACTGCAAAGGCTAGACCTAGCCTGCCCAGTCTCCGCCCGTCGGACAGCCAGCGTTCCCGGGCGTTTCGCAGGTGTAGTTCACGACACCAGTTGCCACGCGTTCAATGTCGAACGTATTCCCGGTATCCGGTGAGGTGGCGGTAACCGTGTAGGTATCCGCACCGGCAACCACTGCCGACAGGTAAACGTCGGCTTCGGTATCCACGCCTTCCGTTTCGGCCGTAACGATCGTATCCTCGATCGCGCTAAGTGCCTCAGGGTCTCCATTGGCCGCGGCGTAGGAGCCGCCGTTGTCGGTGGCGAAGGTCTCGATCGCCGTCTGGGCCGAACGGACCATTGACTTGGCCTGCGCGTCGGTCGCCTTGTCCCGCTGGTTGAAGAACGCGGGGATCGCGATCGCGGCGAGGATGCCGAGGATCAGCATGACGACGAGAAGCTCGATGAGCGTGAAGCCCGCCTCCCGGTCGCCACTGAGCCGGGCGTTCATACGCGCCCGGAGATTCTGGAGCAACATTAGTGACCTCCTATGGTCCTAATCGATTGAGCCAGAGCCCCGTCGCGAGAAGCCACGTGGTGTCTGTCGACCCCGGTGGTAGCCCGGCCGACTCCCAGAGGGAGCCCCGTTGGCTTTGCGCCCCCACCTCGCGGCGGGTTTGCCTTTGAGCACCAGAGCACTGGCAGATTCATCACAGCGCTCTAATCGACAGCGGCGCATTTACCTAAATCCCCGAAAGTTGGGCTTCATCGCGCCAAAAGTCAGGCAAATCGGCCAGGTGTCCACGGGTATGGCTGAATAACTCGTAAACCGAGCCATGCCGATGGCCGGTTACTTCCCGGCCGCAGGCGCCCCGGGACTAACCAGAGGAGTGGCCGGCAGCCTTGCCCGGCGGCTCGGTGGGCCGGTTCGAATGAGCCGGCGCGTTGCCGTTCGGGACCGCTTCCGTTTCGGGGGTCGGCGCAGGCGTCGGCGAGGCCGTGCCCGTCGTGGTTGCCGGCACAGCGGTGACGGGCGCAGGGTCGGGTCGGGGCTTTGGTGCCGGCGTTGAGACGGGTCGCGGCGGCTGGAGCGTCACCTGCCCGGAAGATCGCGTGGGATTGCGAGGTTGGGATGCCGCTCCGCCATCGCCACCGCCCGCTGCGTCGGTGGGTATCGAACCCGGTGCCGCGGCCGTCGTGCGGGTCGCTGCGACCGGCCCTTCCTCTCCCCCGCTCCTCGCGAGCGCCTCGCGCCGGCGCTTCCTGGCAGCCCGTCGCTCTCGCTCTGCATTCCGCTCGCCGGCGACGGTGCCAGGGCCCTGGCCAGCTGCTCGCGGCGCAGCGGCCGCGCCGACTACCGGCTCCACAGGCGACGAGGTCGGCTCGCCGCCGACGAGCGCCATCGCCAACCCGGCACCGGCCAGCAGCGCCAGCAGGCCGGCCGCAACCCCAACACGGGCTGTCGCCAGCCGCCGGTGACGCGCGGGGACATCTCGTCCGCCCGAGCGAAAGTGCGAGCGCATCTCGCCCATCTCGCTGACCCCGCGCCGGCACCGGTGGCAACTCGTCAGGTGCGCCTCGAGCCACTCCCCGTCCGGTGAGGCGACTTCGAGCTCACCATCGTGGCGGGCCGCGATCAGCCCCAGCGCTCGCTCGCAGTCCGGCGTAGGCGCAACCGAGGCGAGGACCGTTCCGACCTCCTCGTCGTAGAGGTTGATCCAGGCGTGGGCGAGGAGCTGGCCGACGCGGTCGGGCGTCGTCTCCAACTTCGTCGCGATCTCCTCGTAGGAGAGCCCCTCCTCGCGCAGCGCCAAAACATCGCGCTGGCGCTCGGGCAGCCGAGAGCTGGCAGGCACAAGCTCCCCGGTGGCCGTGGCGTTCATCGATCAGGGGTACCCGAACCGAGGAGCTGCGGCCTGCTGGCTGGACGGATGGCGTAGGGATGGAGCCGCTTAGAGCGAGCTAGCGGCCCGGCCGAGCGACGGGCAGGCCGTACTCCAAGGCGGCTTCAGCCAAGCGAGCGTCGTAAACGACGAACGCCCCGATCTCACCTCGAACGCTTAAAGCGGTCGCAAGATGCAAGGCATCCAGACTGCGGAGGCCAGCCGGCTGAAGCGAGGCAGCCACATCCAGTAAAGCGTCGGTGAGGGGCAGCATGGAGACATCGAAGAGCCATTCGCGAGCGTCGTGCACATATCCGTCTCCATGCCTTGAGCACGCTCTGATCGCCTCCGTGCCGAGCAATGCACTCGACACGTAGCCGTCCCATCTGGCCAGCTCCGCACGGAGTGGATTCTCCTCCTGCTCGCGCAGCGGCAGCTTCACGTATGCCGAGGTGTCGAGGTACGCGAGCCGCGGCGCTACAGTCGCTCCTCGCGGAGCTCGTCGAGGATTTCTGCGCTGAAAGGCGGGCCAGCTGGCGGTCGCTCCGACCTGCGGTCCAGCAGATTCCCCCGAGGCATCGTCGCTCCATGCTCGGCAACGAGGCGTGCGATCGGCGAGTCAGCAGGGCCAGAAGGGGAAAGACGCGCGACCTCCCTCCCTCGCTCCGTCACCGCGAAGGTCTCCCCCTCCTTGACCTGGGTCAGGTATCGGGAAAGGTTCTGTCGCAGCTCACGAACGCCGACACTTTCCATGTGCGTCACCGTAGCACTTACCGCGGTGGGCTCAGCCGATCTTGTCGTAGAGGCTGAAGATCGGCAGGTACATCGCGATCACGATGAAGCCGACGACGCCGCCGACGAAGACGATCATCAGCGGCTCGATCAGTGAGGTGAGCGCTTTGATCTTTGCGTCGACCTCGGTCTCGTAGAAGTCGGCGACTTTGCCGAGCATGTTCTCGAGCTGGCCGGTTTCCTCGCCGACCGAGACCATGTGCCCGACCATCGGCGGGAAGATCGCGTTGCCCTCGATCGGGCGGCCCAGCGAGCCGCCGCGCTTGGCCGACGCGTAGACGTCGTCCATCGCCTGCTCGAGGACGACGTTGCCGGCCGTCTCCCCCGTCAATTTGATCGACTGCAGCATCGGAACGCCGGCGGAGACGGAGCCGGCGAAGGTCCGCGACCAGCGCGCTAGGGCGACCTTCTGGATCACGTCGCCGATCTGGAAGGGCAGGCGCAAGATGAAGCGGTCCCACATTTCTTTGCCGCGATCGGTCCGCTTCCATTTGAAGAAGCCGATCGCGGCGGCGATCAGCGCCGGAAAAATGATGAACCAGTAGCCGGTGATCGCGTCGGATGCCGAGACGCAGACCTGGGTCGGCAGCGGCAGGGCCGAGCTCTCTTCCGGGTTGTCTTCGGCGAGTTCTTCGAAGATGCCGGCGAAGACGGGAATGATGAAGGTGACGATCGCCAGCAGGGCGAGCATGGCGAACCCCATGACCAGCGAGGGGTACATCATCGCCGATTTGACCTGGCGCCTCAGAGCGTCGGCCTTCTCCACCTGGTAGGCGACGCGGTCGAGGGAGTCCTCGAGCCGTCCCGATTCCTCGCCAGCCCGCACCATCGCCCTGTAGAGGCGGTCGAAGACCTCGGGGTGGCGCTCCATCGCCTGCTGCAGGGTGCTGCCGGACTCGACGTCGGCGCGCACGCCGGCGACGGCGTCCTTGATCCGTTCGTCCTGGGTCTGCTCCTCGAGGGTGTGGAGGGTGCGCAGCATCGGCATCCCGGAGGCGACAAGGGTGGCGAACTGGCGCGAGAAGACCGCGAGCTCGCGCATGTCGACCTTCTTCCAGCGTCGCCAGATGTTCTCGATCGCGAACGGCTCGTTCTTCTCGCTGACGTCGAGGACGATCAGGCCGCGCTGGCGCAGCTGCTCGGTGACCTGGGCCTTGGACTCGGCCTCGACTTCGCCCGCAGTGGCGGCGCCGGCCAGGTCCATGGCTTTGAACGCGAAAGTGGTCGCGGCGGCCATCGCCTAGCCCCCGGGGGTCTGGACGGGCGGAGGCGGCGGGGCGGCGGAGGGCGGCGGGGCGGAGGCAGGTTCCGTGCCCATCGAGCCGTTTCCACCCCCCATCGCCGGCGGAGCCACCGGCGCCGATCCGATCAGTCGCTTCAACTCCTCCGGGACCGAGGCGCGCTGCTCGGCCAGAGAGCGGGTGATCTTGCCGGCGCGCACCAGCCGCACGAGGTCGGCGTCCATGGTCTGCATGCCGACCGCCCCGGAGGTCTGAAGCGCCGCGTAAATCTGATGCGTCTTGCCCTCGCGGATCAGGTTGCGGATCGCCGGCGTCGGCACCAGCACCTCGGTGGCCACCACGCGGCCCATGCCGTCGCTGGTGGGCAGCAACTGCTGAGTAACGACGCCCTGCAGGGCGATCGAGAGCTGCGTCCGGACCTGGCCCTGCTGCTCCGGTGGGAACACGTCGATGATGCGGTCGACGGTCTGCGCCGTCGACTGGGTGTGCAGGGTGGCGAAGACGAGGTGCCCGGTCTCGGCCGCGGTCAGCGCCGTGGAGATCGTCTCCAGGTCGCGCATCTCGCCGACCAGGATCACGTCGGGGTCCTCTCGCAGGGCGGCCCGCAGCCCCAAGGCGAAGGATTCGGCGTCGGAGCCGATCTCCCGCTGGTTGACGATCGACTTTTTGTGCTGATGCAGGAACTCGATCGGGTCCTCGATCGTGAGGATGTGGTCCTGGCGCTCCTCATTGATGACGTCGAGCATCGCGGCCAGGGTCGTGCTCTTGCCCGAGCCGGTCGGCCCGGTAACGAGGACGAAGCCGCGCGGTTTGGCGGCCAGCTCGCGCAGCACCTGCGGCACGCCGAGCGAGTCGAGCGCGGGGATCTCCTGCGGCACGAGGCGGAAGGCGGCGCTGACCGAGCCGCGCTGGAAGAAGCAGTTGACGCGGAAGCGGGCAACGCCGGGGATCGCGTAGGCGAAGTCGAGCTGTTTGTCGTTCTCGAAGCGTTTGCGCTGGTCGTCGTTGAGGATGCTGTAGACGACCTCGCGGGTCTCCTGGCCGGAGAGATTCGGGAACCCCTCCATCGGCACGATCTTGCCCTTGTCGCGGATCGACGGCGGCGCCCCCGCCGTCAGATGGACGTCGGAGGCGCGAGCCTCGACCATGCGGCGGAGGACCTCTGAGAAGTCGAACTCCATGGCTACCTAGATCGACCCGGCCGGCCGATTCTTGAGGGACGCGCCGGTTGTTTTAGGTCCATATGCGTCCGAAATGACCGGCGGGTCGGGGGTACGGCGCGCGGCGCGATGATGCGCCGGCTGCGGCTCACGCCGTGACACGGATGACCTCCTCGAGGCTGGTGTAGCCGGAGCGGATCTTGCCGATGCCGTCCTCGCGCAGGGTGAGCATGCCCTCGTCGCGGGCGGCGGTGGCAATCTCGGCCTCGGGGGCGCCGGCGACGGTCATTTCCTTGATCCGCTCGCTCATCTGCATCACCGAGAAGAGGCCGACACGGCCTTTGTAGCCGGACTGGTTGCAGCGCGAGCAGCCGACCGGCTCGTAGGCCTCGAGCTCGGCCCCCACCCTTATGTCTGCCTCGGCCAGCGCCTGCTGGGGCACGATCGTGCGCCGCTTGCAGTGGGTGCAGAGCTTGCGGGCGAGCCGCTGGGCGACGACGCAGTCGACGGCCGAGGCGGTCATGAAGGCCTCGATCCCCATCTTGGTGAGGCGGGTGATCGCGCCGGGGGCGTCATTCGTGTGGAGCGTGCTCAGCATCATGTGGCCGGTCAGCGCTGCCTCGATCGCGATCCGCGCCGTCTCGCCGTCGCGGATCTCGCCCACCATCACGATGTCGGGGTCGGCGCGCAGCATCGAGCGCAGGCCGGTGGCGAAGTCGAGCCCCGCCTTGCGGTTGACGTTGATCTGGTTGATGCCGGAGAGCCGGTACTCGACCGGGTCCTCGATCGTGATGATGTTCTTCTCGACCTGGTTGAGCTGCTGCAACGCCGCGTAGAGGGTCGTGCTCTTACCCGAGCCGGTCGGGCCGGTCACCAGCACCGCTCCGTAGGCCTGCTTGAAGGACTCCTCGAAGCGCTCGCGCGCGGTGCCGTCCATGCCGAGGTCGTCGAGGCCGATCTGGGCGTTGTCCTTGTCGAGGATGCGGATCGTCGCCCCCTCCCCGCGCTGGGTCGGCAGCGTCGTGATCCGCAGGTCGACGCGGCGGTCCTCGACCGTGACGCTGACGCGGCCGTCCTGCGGCACCCGCTTCTCGGCGATGTTGAGGTCGCTCATGATCTTGATCCGCGAGACGACCGCGTTGACCATCCGCTTCGGCACGTGGGCGGCCTCGCGCAGGACGCCGTCGACGCGGAAGCGGACCCGCATCTCCCCCTCGTCGGGCTCAAAGTGAACGTCGGAGGCCCCCTCTCCCACCGCCTGGCCGAGGATGCTGTAGACGAGCTTGATGACCGGCGCGTCTTCGGCCGAGACCTCGATGTCGGCGACTTCGGCGAGCTCGTCTTCGGCCGCCTCTTCGCCCTCGCTGACCGCCTCGTGGACGGCGCTCTGCAGCGTGTTGAGGCGGCCGATCAGCGCTTCGATGTCCTCCTCGGCGGCGACCGCCACGCGGCAGTCGAGCGCCGTGGCGATCTGGATGTCGTCGACGGCGAGGACGTTGGTCGGGTCGGCCATCGCCACCAGCAGCGTCTCCTTGTCGACGAAGCCGACCGGCAGGGCGCGGTAGCGGCGCGCCGTGTTGACCGAGATCAGGTTGGCCGCAGCCATGTCGACCTGGTAGACGGAGAGGTCGACGTGGTCGAGGCCGTAGCGCTCGGCGACGGCGCGCGAGAGCTGTTCGGCGGTGATCGCCCCCTGCTCGACCAGCAGCCGCTCGGGCGGGCGGGCGGCCGTGCGGGCGCCCTCGACCGCCTGGCGCGCCTGGTCGTCGTTGACGTAGCCGAGATCGACGAGAACGTCGGTGACGAAACCGCTGGAGCGGCCGCGGGTCAGCGGCGAGGTTAGGCCCGGCGTGCCGCCCTCCTCGTGGTCGAGCGCGGGGGCGGTCGAGTCGCCGGAGTCGGGGACGGGACGCAGGTGGTTCGGGAAGTCCCGGGGATCCACGCGCGCCTACGGGTGGTAGTCGAGGGTGCGGCCCTTGTAGCCGGCGTCGATCACGGCCTGGACCACGCTCTGCGGAGTCTGGAAGCCGTAGCTGACCGAGGCGGCGGGGATGCCGTTGGAGAGACGCTTCGGGCGCACGACGACGAGCGCCGGCACGCGATCGACGGCGACGCCCTGGGCGATCGAGGCGTAGCGGGAGATGCGGCCGGCGGGGACGACGAAGGTTGAGACGCCGGAGAGCGAGCGCAGGCGGTCGGTGCTCTCGCGGACGAGGCGGTCGTCGATGCCACCGTTGCGGACGAAGAGCAGGGCGATCGTCTGATTGGCGTCGAAGGCGCGCACGACGGCACGGGGCGGCGGCGGGGCGGCGGCTGCTGCTTCAGGCGGCAAGGCGGGGACGGAGGCGACGCCGGTCGGTACTCCCCCAGCCGTCGCTTCGGTGGGCGATTCGATCGCGATCGCCTCCGCGCCTTCGCTCGTGGCCGCTTCTTCTTCTTCGCCTCCCCCCATCGTGGAGAGGACGAAGAAGCCGGTGAAGACCAGCAGCACGCCGACCACGGCGACCTGCATCATCGGGTTTTCGTTCAGCTTCTCCCTCATACGTTCGCTTATCTAGCTCGGCACGGGGGGCGGCGAGCTTGAGCGGAGAGCGAAGCCGGGAGACAGCTTGCATCGCCCTCGCCGGGAGCGGCTCGCGTCTCACGGAGACGTAACGTTTTATATTCAAAACCCTTCTTAACTCAGGGGTTCTGGACCAGATGGTAGATTCGAGCTCCCGGCCTACAAGGGAAGTGGTCGTGTGGCTGAAAATCGAGGGAACGAAAGCGCTGGCCCGGCTCGGCCCGGGGCAGAGACGCTCGAGCTTCTGGCCAATCCGCTGAACGCGACGATTCTGCAGGGGCTCGGCGAGGGTCCGAAGCGGCTGGCGGAGCTGCGGCGCAGCAGCGGCGCCGCACCGCAGACCACGGTGCGCGCGCACCTCAAATACCTGGAACATGCCGATCTGGCGGTGTTGCAGCCGCGTGACGGGGAGCCTCGGGTGCTCGAGTGGGCCCTCACCGACGCCGGTCAGAACCTCCTGGAGGTCTCTTCGGCCCTCGACCGCTGGCTCCAGGACTGCCCCGACGGGCCGTTGTCGTTCGGAGGGGAAGCGGGCAAGATGGCGATCAAGGCGCTGGTCGGGGGCTGGTCGTCGACGATCCTCTGCCTTCTCGCCGCCGGACCGCTCACGCTCACCGAGCTAGCCGAGTGCATCAGGACGCTGAGCTACCCCGGCCTCGAGCGCCGCCTCTCGGCGATGCGGTTGGTCGGGCAGGTCGAGCCGGTCGAGTCGGACCGCCAGGGCACGCCGTACCAGGTGACCGAGTGGCTACGGGAGGGCGCCAGGCCGCTCGCGGCGGCAATCCGCTGGGAGTACACGCATCGCCCCGAGGGAGCTCCGCCCCTGAGCCGCTCCGACACCGAGGCGGCCTTCCTCCTCTCCCTGCCGCTGCTGCATCTCGCGCAGAGCCTGCGCGGCAGCTGCGGGCTGGGGATCGAGATGAACGACGACGAAGGTAGCCACTGCGGCGTCAGCGCCCAGCTCGACGGCGGCAGGGTGGTCGACTGTGCCGCCGAGCTGAAGGACGACGTCGACGCCACCGCCACAGGGACACCCGCCGCATGGGCGATGGCGATGCTGGAAGCCAGCACCGGGCCACTCGAGCTGGCGGGTGAGAAGAAGCTCGCCACGGGCCTGGTGAACGGCCTCCACGGCACGCTCTTCGGCGACCCCACCGCGGCCGGCGCGCCGCACTGAGCGCAGCGTCACCGCCGGCGCGCCGCATTGAGCGCAGCCACCGCGGACCGCTGCCGTCCGGTAGCGCATCCGATCAAGCCGAGGACCCCCAGGATTCCCAGATAGAACTGATCCTGCAATAATCGAGACGACTTGACTGGTCGCTCAGTCAACGGGGATGGAGGTGTCGCGCGCTCCGGCTCGCGCGCGCTTTCGGTGCTGGCGACGCCGATCAACGGCACGATCCTGCGCTGCCTCGAGGGCGGGCCGCGTCCCCTCACCGACCTGCGCCGGGAATGCGGCTCCCCCGCCCAGACGACGCTCCGCGCCCACCTCGAGGAGTTGAGCGAGCTGCAGGCGGTCCTCCGACACCGCCGCAACCGATTCCCGGGCGTGGTCGAATGCGAGCTGACCGTGGCGGGCCGCGAGCTCGTGTTCGTGCTGAACGTCGTCGAGCGCTGGCTCCAGATGGCGCCCGATGGGCCGCTCGCCTTCGGCAGCGACGCCGCGAAAGCGGCGATCAAGGCGCTCGTCGACGGTTGGTCCTCCATGATGCTGCGCCTTCTTGCCGCACGCCCACTGTCGCTCACCGAGCTGGATGGGATCATCGAGTCGCTCAGCTACCCGAGCCTGCAGCGGCGGCTGACGGCGATGCGCATCGCCGGCCAGCTGAAGCCGTGCCCCGGCGAGGGCAAGGGCACCAGCCCCTATGGCGTGACCAGGTGGCTTCGCCTGGGCGTCGGGCCGCTGGCCGCCGCCAGCCGCTGGGAGCGACGCCACCTCCCGGAAGAGACGCCGCCGATCACCCCGATCGACACCGAGGCGGGCTTCCTGCTGACGCTGCCGCTGCTGCGACTGCCCGAAGACATGAGCGGCTCCTGCCGGCTCGGCGTCGAGATGACGAGGGGCGAGGAGCGCCGCCTCGCCGGCGCTCTGGCCCAGGTCGAGGGCGGCCAGGTGAAGACGATGACGGTCCGCCTCAACCAGACGGCCGACGCCTGGGCGATCGGCTCGGCGGCCGACTGGCTGCACGCGCTCATCGACGCCGACCCCGCCGGGCTCGAGGTGGGCGGTCGCGGCGAGCTGGGGCGGGCGCTGGTCAGCGCCCTTCACGGAGCGCTCTTCAAAGAGCCGGCTTACGCCGGCTAGGTGGCCGGCCGGCCCAGGTTTTCGATCGGCTTCAGGTGCGCCTCGTCGACCACGCAGTCGTCGAGTCCGTGGCGGCGTGCGTGCGCGTTGTACTCCTCAAAGTGAGGTGGGATCTCCTCGATCGAGCGGGCCGTCCAGCGGTTCTTCCAGCCAAGCTCCACGGCTACCTGAAACGGACCGATCATTTCTTCGATCGCGGTCGCCCGGCCGGGCGGCGCGCCGAGCCGGCGGACGTTGTCGAAGATGTGAAAGTCGAGGCCGGCGAGGAGCGAGAGCGGAACCGCTTCTTCGAAGCGCTTGGCCTTGCTCAGCTTCTGGTCCAGCGTGCCCGTGTACTCGTGCCAGTTGCCGACGACGGTCGTCCACGCCCGGCGGCAGATCTTGTTGAGGCGGTTGACGAACTGCGCATTGGTGAGCGAGGCGGTGGTCATGGTCGTGCTCGCTTCTGGCTGGTAGGCCTGCGCCTCACCCGCATCGCCGCCGTCGTCGTCGCCACAGCCGCCGAGACCCACCGCGAGCACCAGCAGCACGACCGCGAAAAAGCCTGCCCGTCGCACCGTCAACCCCTCTCCTCCCGTTGATTGAACGGAGGAAATATAGCGGTGTTTCCGCTACCGCGGCGCCGGCGACGCCTCTTCACCCGTACGGCAACCGGCCCTTGTCGTGCAGCTCGTGGCGCAGGGAGTTGATCACCGCGCCGGCCAGCAGTGCCAGGCTGAGCAGGTAGAACCACAGCAGGGCGATGAGGACGAAGCCGGCGGTCGAGCCGAGGTGCGAGAGGCTCGAGACGTTGGAGAGGTAGAAGGGGAATGCCCAGTTGGCGATGCCGGCCGCGAGGGTTACGAAGAGCGCTCCCGGCCAGACGTCGCGCCAGGGCATGTGACCTTTGGGCACCGCCCAGAAGATGACGCAGCAGAGGGCGAACGTGCCGAGCAAGGTGGCGCCCAGTAGCAGGACCGTGTCGATCGCCTTGATATCGGAGAGACCCAGCGGTAGGCGGTCGGTGCCCGAGACGAGCGCCGCCTCCATCGCCGGCAGCAGGATGCTGGCCGCGATCAGGAGCAGCACCACCACCAGCATCGTGAAGGAGAAGCGCTTCTGCTCGACCCAGCCGCGGCACTCGACGTGGTAGATGCGGCAGAAGGCGGTGTCCATCGCGCCCCAGAACGAGGCGCCGATCCAGAGCGAGCCGAGGAAGGCGGCGATCCCGATCGTCGTCGAGTTCTCCTCGATCCGCTGAAGGACATCGCTCAGCGTCTTCTGCTCGACGTTTGGAAACAGCCGTTGCAGGTCGTCGACGACCCCGGTCTCGACCCCCCCTATCCGCAGCACCTGGCCGAACACGAACAGGACGAGCAGGGCGAACGGGAAAACCGCCAACATCAGGTTGTAGGCGACCATCGCCGAAAGACCGGTGACGTTCTCGCGATAAGCCCGCTCCCAGAAGGCGCGCAGCCAGGGCCGTGAGTGTTTGAGCAGACTGGGCATGATGTCGCCTTGACTTCAGAAACTGAAGTACTAAAATGCGAACAGACGTTTGAGCTTTTCCCTCGTGGACCGCGATGCCGGTCCCTTATTTATGTCCGTTGTCCGGAATTGCCGGGTAGACCGGGACCAAGAAAGACGGGTGCAGAATAGATGCTGGTAGCTGAGCTTCAGGAGCTCGAGGAGGTCAAAGGGCTGATCCACCGCGGTCAGCAGCTGGGCGTGCTCACCTTCGGTGACATCGCCTCGGCTGTCTCGGAGGTCGATCTCGACGAGTCCGACGTCGAGGACCTCTACGGCCACATCGAGAAGCAGGGCATCGAGCTCGTCGAGGACATGGACCCGGCCCAGAAGGCGGCCGCCGAAGCCATGCCCGCCGACACCGGTCGCAAAGGCCGGCGCCGCAGCAAACAAGCGCTGGACCTGAAACCGGACATGACGACGGACAGCCTGCAGCTGTTCCTCAAGGACATCGGCAAAGTGCGGCTGCTGACCGCCCAGGAGGAGGTCGAACTCGCCAAGCGGATCGAGCGTGGCGACCTCGACGCGAAGCAGAAAATGGTCGAGTCCAACCTGCGCCTTGTCGTCTCGATCGCCAAGAACTACCGCAACCAGGGGCTGCCCTTCCTCGACCTGATCCAGGAGGGGACGC
>DASTYR010000006.1:0-2765 GCA_035764795.1 Solirubrobacterales bacterium
TGGGAGAACTCGAGTACCTTCTTGCGCCGCTCGTGCCCAAGCTGACGCCATGCCTCGAGCAGCCCGCGCAGCTCCGGATCGTCAGGCGTGATCTGACCCGAGAACTGCCGCCAGGCCTCGAGGTGGTCGCCGCCAGCTGCCGTCTGCAGGAAGAGGCGGCCGGCAAGGGCGCAGACCTCCCCGCTCGCCGCATCATCTAGCTGCTCAAACTGCCGGCGCTTCTGAGCGACCTCGACAGCGTGGCGTTGGGCAAGCATCCCGACTTCGCGCAACCGCCCGTGAGCTGCGCGCAGCGGCTCGGCCGCCCCCCGTTCGCGAGCCTCGTCCAGGTCCTGCTGAGCCTTTGCCAGCGCCCCCTCAGCGTCGGCCAGCTCTTCCCGGAGCCGATGCTCGCGCTCACCCTCGGCCTCGAGCTGCGCGAGTGCACCGGCGAACTCAGCTCTGCCCGGCTCGGGCAGAGCCTCGATCGCCTGTCGCAGGAGCTGCCGTGCCCTGGCTCCTCTGATATGTCCAGCGAAGACAAGCAGCAGCTGCGCGTCCCGATCGAGCGCCTTGGCGAGCTTTACCAGGGTCTCAGCAACGGGCCGCTCGACCTCGCCCGCCTCGATCCGACTGATCTGCGCAGCCGAGAGGCCGCTCCGCCGCGCCAACCCCCGCATCGAGAGGCCGGCGCGCACGCGCGCCCCTCTAGTGACCTCGGCCATCGTCTGTACCTGGTCTTGCATCACGACCCAAGTCTAGCCGCTTGTGTACCATCGGTCAAATGCCAACGTTTGCCTCCGAGGCGATCAGCTACTGTTACCTAAAGCAACGAATCGCTCGCGGCTACCTGTGGGGTGTGCAAACCGAAGATCAGGCGGTCCGCGAGCCGAACCCCGCCGTCGTCGCGACGCTGAGCCCCGACGGCGCCCCCCACACAGCCGCCCTTCACCCGTCGGTGAGGTGGCCGACGCAGGCGCCTGGCTCGGCGAAGGGCTCGAGCCGATCGGCTTCGACGCCGGTCGCGAGTTCCGCGAGCGCTCCCCTGATCAGACCGAGGTGGACCGAACAGACGACGCTCTGGTAGGTGGTCGCCACCTCCTGGAAGGGGCAGCGTTTCAGCACGAGCTCCTGCCCGCTGCTGGCGTGCCTGAGCTCGGCCTTGAAACCGTGCTGCTCGTGGAGACGGACGATCTCGTCGAGTGTTTCCTGCTTCGAGATCGAGGTGAATGGGGGCGGTTTCCGGACGAGGTGTGCGCCCCACGCCTGTCCGGCCTCCTCGGCGCGTGTGCTGGGGTCAGGCTCGGAGCCGAGGGAGCTGGCGAGGATCTGGGCGAGGAGGCGGTAGCTGGTGAGCGCGCGTTCGTCGGGCGGCTCGGCCGCGGCCTGGTAGAGGACGCGCGGTCGGCCCGGGCCGGTGCGCTCCTCGCGTCTTGTCGAGACGAGGCCTGCCTCGGCCAGGACGCGAAGGTGCGAGCGGACGGTGTTCGTGTGCAGACCGACGCGCGTCCCGAGCGTACGGGCGTCGAGCGGCTCCTCAGTCTGCTGCAAGACCTCGAGGATCCGCAGACGGCTTGGGTCGCTGAGCGCGCGATGCAGCGTCGCACCTTGCTGCGCGGCTGCCTGGCTCGTCGTCTTTGTCACGATCGGATTGTATCGTCGTCGTCGTGGCCTAAGCTGATATTAATCGTTTGTACCGTACAATAGTGGGAAAGTGAGCGGACGGCGCCGGCAGGTGGTTGCCCGCGCCTCTGTCAGGAGTTGGAGGCGAGCGTTATGGCAACGAAGTCAGAGACGCAGGTCGTCGGCGAGATCGGCGCCGACTACAAGTACGGATTCAGCGACCCGGAGAACTACTTCTACAAGTCGGGCCGCGGGCTCTCCAGGGAGGTCGTCGAGGCGATCTCCGTACACAAGGACGAGCCCGAGTGGATGCGGAAGTTCCGGCTCAAGTCGCTCGATTACTTCGAGAAGCGCCCGCTGCCGCGCTGGGGCGGCGACATGAGCGGGATCGACTTCGACAACATCTACTACTACATCCGCCCGACCGAGAAGCAGGCGGAGTCCTGGGAGGACCTGCCGCCGGACATCAAGCAGACGTGGGACCGGCTGGGGATTCCGGAGGCGGAGCGGAAGTTCCTCGCCGGCGTCGGCGCCCAGTACGAGTCGGAGGTCGTCTACCACAAGCTCCAGGCCGACCTCGAGGCGAAGGGCGTGCTCTTCCTCGACATGGACTCGGGGCTGCGCGAGCACGAGGAGCTCGTCAGGCAGTACTTCGGGACGGTGATCCCGCAGAACGACAACAAGTTCGCGGCGCTGAACTCCGCCGTCTGGTCGGGCGGGTCGTTCATCTACGTGCCGCCGGGGGTCTCGATCGAGATGCCGCTCCAGGCCTACTTCCGGATCAACGCCGAGAACATGGGCCAGTTCGAGCGCACGCTGATCATCGTCGACGAGGGCGCGTACGTGCACTACGTCGAGGGCTGCACGGCGCCGATCTACTCGTCCGACTCGCTGCACTCGGCGGTGGTCGAGATCATCGTCAAGCCCGGCGGGCGCTGCCGGTACACGACGATCCAGAACTGGTCGACGAACGTCTACAACCTCGTCACCAAGCGCGCGGTCGCGTACGAGAACGCGACGATGGAGTGGGTGGACGGCAACCTCGGCTCGAAGCTGACGATGAAGTACCCGGCGATCTGGCTGATGGGCGAGGGCGCCCACGGCGAGGTGCTCTCGATCGCGTTCGCGGGCTCGGGCCAGCACCAGGACGCGGGCGGCAAGGC
>DASTYR010000007.1:0-2954 GCA_035764795.1 Solirubrobacterales bacterium
AGCAAGGCTGCCAGCAACGGCGCCAACAACCAGCCGGCGCGCGCCACCAGCAGCCAGCCCTTTGGCGCCAGATCGCCGAGCAGCGACAGCGGCGCGTCGAGCAGCACCGGCAGCGGCTTCCACGACATCCCCTCCGCCGTAGCCAGGTCTAATCCCGCCAGCTCCCGGCCCCATACGAGCCAGCCCCAGGGTTCGTAGAGGAGCTGGTATGGAAGCGCGAGCGAGAGCGCGGCCAGGGCGACCGCGGCGGGGACGCCGATCCGCAGCAGCCGGGACACGAGGTCAGGGCAGGCCGGCGCCGCGCTCGCTGAGCAGGTAGACGGGTGCGGCCGCGACGACCAGCAGCAGCAGCGCCGGGATCGCGCTCGCCTCGTAGAAGCCGAAGCTGGTCTGCGTCCAGATGTCGGTGGCAAGCGTCTCGAAGCCGAGCGGAGCGAGGATCAGGGTAGCCGGCAGCTCCTTCATCGCGTGCAGGAAGATCAATGCCGCACCGGCCAGGAGCCCGCCCCGCGCCAGCGGCGCGGTCACGGTGCGAAAGACGTCGGCACGGCCCCTGCCCAGCCCCCGCGCCGCCTCCTCTACCCGCGGCGAGACCTGCAGCAGGGCCGCGACGATCGGCCCGATCGCCAGCGGCAGGTAGTGGATCGTCAGGCCGAAGACCAGCAGGGCAGTCGTCTGGTAGAGCGGCGGCGCAAGCCGCGTGGCGAAGAAGACGAGGGCAAGGGCGACGAGGATTCCCGGCAGGGCGTAGCCGGCGTGGGAGGCGCGCTCGACGATGGCGCTGAGCCGGCTCGGATAGCGCACCGCCAGCGCCGCCACTGCCAGCGCCGCCACTGCACCGACTCCCGCGGCCGCGGCGGAGACGAGCAGCGAGTTGCCGCCGAGGGCGGCGGCGCGCGAGAGCGGCGTCGCCCCCGTGGAGATGCCCTCGCTCGCCCAGTAGAGCAGGACCCCGACCGGCAGGACGAAGGCGACGAGGACGACGGTGGCGCAGAAGGCGAGTGCCGGCCAACGCCAGCCGCCGAGCCGGTAAGGGGTCGCCGGACGCAGCGTCCCGGGCCCGAGCCGGTGCACGACCTTGGCCGAGCGCAAACGCGAGCTGAGCAGCAGCAGGCCGAACATGACGATCACCAGGACGGCGCCGAGGCTGGCGGCCGCCGTACGGTCGAAGCTGGAGCGGTAGGCGACGTATATCTCCCGGGTGAAGGAATCGAAGCGCAGCAGCGAGACCGCGCCGAAGTCGCTGACGACGTAGAGCGCGACAAGCAGGCCGCCGGCCGCCAGCACCGGCCACAGCTGCGGCATCACCACGGTGCGGAAGACGGCGAGCGGGCCCCGGCCCATCGCCCGCGCCGCGTCCTCGAGCTGCGGATCGATGCGCTGCAGGGCGCCCCGCAGCGGCAGCAGCACGAGCGGATAGGTGAAGAGGCTGAGGACGAGCCAGGCGCCGCCGAAGCCGTAGATCGAGGGCAGCCTCTCGACCCCGAGCGCGTCCTGGAGCATTCCGTTTGGCCCGAGCGCGGCGACGAAGAGGTAAGCGCCGACGTAGCTGGGAACGACCAGCGGCAGCGTGCAGAGCACCGCCCAGAGCCGGCGCCCGGGCAGATCGGTGCGAGCGGTCAGCCACCCGATCGGCAGCGCGATCGCCACCGCGGTCGCCGTCACCGCCGCCGCCAGCCCCAGCGTCCGCGCCAGGATCGCCGCCGTGCGCGAGGTCAGCGCGTCGGCGAGCGCCGCAGCGAGGTCGCCGGCGACGACGATGAAGAGATAGGCGGCTGGCAGCACCGCAGCCGCCCCGACCAGCAGGCCTGCCGTCAACAACCAGGCCGGCGCCGGCCGGCTCACGGTCACGGTGCCCCCACGACTACAGCGCCCCCGCTTCCTGCATCAGCTCGATCGTCGCCTGCAGCTCGCCTAGGTGCACGAGGTCGTTGGGAGCGCTCGGGATCTCGGCCAGCGGCACGCTCAACGAAGGATCCGGCTCGGCATCGCTGGCCAATGGATACTCCTTGGAGCTGGTCGTGAAGAAGGACTGGCTCGGCCGCTCCAGCAGCGAGCGGACGAAGTCGATCGCTTCGGCGCGACGGTCGCTCGACTCGAGCACGCCGACGCTCGTCAGCAGCATCAGCGAGCCCAGGCCGCCGGGCGGGAAGTGGACGCCGACGGGGTAGTCCTCGCCCTCGGCGGCGATCGCCTGGGCGACGTAATAGTGGTTGATCAGGCCAGCGTCGATCTCGCCGGACGCGATCGCGTCGCGGATCGCGACGTTGTTCGGGTAGTCGACGACGTCGTTGGCGACCATCGCCTCCAGCCACTCGCGGGTGCGGTCGTCGCCGTAGCGACTGCGCAGCGCCGTCACGTACTCCTGCATGCTCGAGCTGGCGGGTGACCAGCCGACTCGCCCACGCCAGGCCGGCGCGGCGAAGCCGAACGGCGAACGCGGCAGCTCCGAGCGCCGCACCTCCTCCCGGTTGTAGGCGACCACCCGCGCGCGGCCGGTCACGCCGACCCAGCGCCCGCGCGGATCGCGGTAGCGGGCTGGCACCAGCCGCAGCACGTCGGGGGGCAGGGGCGCCAACAGTCCGGCATCGGCGACGGCGCCGATCGCACCCGGCTCCTGGGCGAAAAAGACATCGGCAGGCGAGGCGTCGCCCTCCTCGATCAGGGTCGCCGCGAGGTCGGCCGTATCGGCGTAGCGGACCTGTACGTCGCGATCGGCCGCCGCCTCGTAGCCGTCGACCGCGCCCCCGATCGCGGCGGGAATCCGGCCCGAGTAGAGCGTCACTCCCTCGGTCTCGGGCTCGGCGGGGCCGCCGCCCGAGGTCTGAGTGTCGAAGCCGCATCCGGCCAGGGCCAGGGCCAGCGCAGCGGCCACGGCGAGCAGCGGTCTGCGCCCGCGACGTAGGTTTTCGGTCATCGTCCTGCCTTGCGAGGGGATCGGGTTAGGTTGCCCT
>DASTYR010000008.1:0-2653 GCA_035764795.1 Solirubrobacterales bacterium
CCTCCGGCGGCTCCTCCTCGGGCGGCAGCATCAGGAACGGGTCGCTGCCGAGGTCGGCCCCATTGCGCTCGAGGCCGATCCCCAGCGCCTCGGTCAGCTTGCCGGGACCGGAGCAGAGGTCGGTATCGGGGCGGGGGCCGCGGCGACCCCGCATCTGCTCCAGGCCATCGGTCGGCTGCAGCGCTCGGATCAGCACCGCGGCCGCCTCGCCCTCGGGTTCGGCGACCGCATTGAGCAGGCTGTGGATCCCGTAGGAGAGGTAGACGTAGGCGCGGCCGGGCGGCCCGAAGAGGACCTCGGTGCGCTTGGTCAGGCCAACGTAGGCGTGACAGGCCGGGTCGTCGCGCTCGTAGCTCTCGGTCTCGACGACGATGCCGCCACGACCCTCGTAGAAGAGGCGGCAGCCGACCAGGTCGCGGGCAACCTCGTGGACGGAGCGCGTGAAGAAGGGGACGCCGAGCCGCTCGGCGGCCGCGGCGCTCACGATCGTCCGGCGGCGACCCTCGACTCGACCGTCGCCAGAGTCTCGCGCGCCTGCTCGATCTGCGCGGCGAGCGCCTCGGACCCGGTCCCCCCCTCGATCCGCTTTGACTCGAGCCAGCTCTCGCGACGCAGGACCTCATAGAAGGCGTCGTGGTCGAGGTGCTCGGAGCGTTGCCGCAGCTCCTCCGGCGTCAGCTCGGAGAGCGACACGCCGCGCTCGACCGCATCGCGGACCAGCCCACCGACGATGCCGTGGGCCTCGCGGAACGGCACCCCCTTGTGGACCAGCAGGTCGGCGACCTCGGTCGCGGCCAGCATCTCGTCGCCGGAGGCCTCGGCCAACCGCTCGCGGTCGAAGGCGATGCCGGCGAGCATTCCCTCGGTCGCGTCGAGGCACGCCTCAACCGTGTCGATCGCGTCGAAGAGCGGCTCCTTGTCCTCCTGCATGTCCTTGCCGTAGGTCAGGGGCAGCGCGTGCATGGCTCCAAGCAGCGCCAGGTAGTCGGCAGCGACCCGGGGGCTCTTGGCGCGCAGCAGCTCGGCCGAGTCGGGGTTCTTCTTCTGGGGCATGATGCTCGACCCCGAGGAGAACGACTCGTCGAGCTCGCAGAAGCCGAACTCGGTGCTCGACCAGATCACGATCTCCGAGCCGAGCCGCGAGAGATGCATCGAGCAGGTCGCCGCGGCGCTCAGGTAGTCGAGTACGAAATCGCGGTTGGAGGCGCCGTCGATCGAGTTGTGGCTGACGTGCTCGAAGCCGAGGTCGGCGGCGACGGCACGGCGGTCGATCTCCCAGTTGACGCCGGCCAGGGCGCCCGAGCCGAGCGGCATCACCGAGGCGCTGTCGAGCGCGAACCGGAAGCGCGAGGCATCGCGGGCGAGCATCCAGAAGTAGGCGAGCAGGTGGTGTCCTAGGTAGACCGGCTGGGCGCGCTGCAGGTGCGTATAGCCGGGCATCGGCCAGTCGCGGTGGCGCTCGGCCAGGTCCAGCAGGCGGGCCATCGCCGCCGCGCAAAGCTCGATCGCGCGCAGCGAGTGCGCCTGCACGACCATCGCCACGTCGGTCGCGACCTGGTCGTTGCGCGATCGGCCGGTGTGGAGCTTGCCGGCGAGCGACCCGATCTCCTCGCCGAGCAAGCGCTCGACCGCCATGTGGATGTCCTCGTCGGCCTCCTCGAACTCGAAGCCGTGCGAGCCGATCCGCTCGCGCACCCGGTCGAGTCCATCGCAGATCTGCTCCAGCTCCTCCGCGTCGAGGACGCCGATCTGACACAGCCCCCGGGCGTGGGCCTTCGACCCGTCGATGTCGTAGGGGCCGAGCTGCCAGTCGAAGGGCAGCGAGCGATTGAGCCGCCAGAAGCGCGGGTCGGGGTCTTTGCGGAAGCGCGACATCAGGGGAGCGATTCGGCGAGAGCCTCGCACACTCTGACCACCTGGGCCTCGGTCATCGCAGTGAAGAAGGGCAACGCCAACGAGCGCGCCGAGGCGGCTTCGGCTATCGGGAACTGGCCCTCCCGGTAGCCGAGCTCGCGCAGGTGCGGGAAGAGGTGCAGGCAGGGCAGGTAGGCCTTGGCGGCGACGCCGCGCTCGGCGAGCCTGGCGATGACGGCGTCGCGGTCGACCTCCGGCGACAGCTCGACCGGGTAGACGAACCAGCTGCGCCGCTCGGTGCCGCGACCGGGCAGCAGCGTGCGCACCCCCTCCACACCCGCCAACGCGTCGCGATAACCGGCAGCCAGAGCGTCACGGCGCGCGAGCATCGCGTCGAGCTTCTCGAGCTGCGCCACCCCGAGTGCCGCCGCGAGGTCGGAGAGCCGATAGTTGAAGCCGAGCCCGTCGTGGTCGAGCCAGCCCATGTCGGGGGCGCGACCCTGGTTGCGCTCGGCGCGCAGGCGGGTGGCGACGCCAGGGTCGGAGGGCACGATCATCCCCCCCTCCCCAGTCGTCATCTGCTTGTTGGCGTAGAAGGCGAAGGTCGCAAGGTTGCCGCGGGCACCGACCCGGCGCCCCTCGGCATCGACCGCGCCAAGCGCCTCGCAGGCGTCCTCGAGCAGACCGAGGCCGTGGCGCCGCGCAATTGCCTCCAGCTCCGGCATCGCCGCCGGGTAACCGAAGATGTGCACCGGCAGGATGCCGGCGCTGCGCTCGCCCAGCACCGCCTCGACCGCGG
>DASTYR010000009.1:0-7102 GCA_035764795.1 Solirubrobacterales bacterium
TTATCGGACGCAAGCGCGACGCAGAAGCGTTCGACGCCGAGATCACCCGCCGCAAGCGGACGGGAGACCTTGATCTCCTCAGCGGTGGGCGGCAGACGCTCGCTGACTTCGCTGAGGAATGGTGGGAGCTGTACGCGATCCCGAACCTGGCGGCGCGGACGCTTCGCAGCTATGCAGGGCTTTGGGACCGGCACGTCTTGCAGCGACTCGGCTCGATGCGTCTGAGCGCGATCACGCCCGAGGTTGTTGAGCGCTTCCGAGTCGAACTGGAAGCCGATGGCGTGGGGCAGCCGACGATCTACCGGGCGCTCGCGCTTCTCCAGGGCATCCTGCGGCGAGCGGTGGAGTGGCGGCGAATCGGGCACAACCCGGTCAAGGCGGTGCAGAAGCCCAAGGTCCGCAGACAGCGTGAGGTCCGGCCGCTGTCACCGCTGACTGTGGAGCAACTGTGCGCCGTGGCCGCCAAGAGGCGCAAGCACGGCGCTCGGGATGCCGTCCTGGTTGGATTGCTTGCGTATGCCGGGTTGCGGCCTCAGGAGGCGCTTGCGCTGCGCTGGAGCGATGTGCGCGAGCGGACGCTGCTGGTCGAGAAGGCGGCGGATGGCCAGGGTGGCGTCAAGGCGACTAAGACCGGGCAGGCTCGGACTGTGCGGGTGCTTGCTCCGCTCGCCGACGACTTGGCCGGGTGGCGCTCGCCCGATCAAGCCGACGATGACGCGCTGCTATTCCCGAACGGCTCGGGCGGAATCTGGAACGACCCTGCCTGGCAGACCTGGCACCGCGATGCGTGGGTGCCAGCCTGCCGCGCCATCGGCTTGGAGGGCGCTCGTCCCTACGACCTGCGCCATAGCTTCGTCTCGCTCCTGATCCACGAAGGCCGCAGCGTGGTCGAGGTTGCGCGGCAGGCCGGGCACTCGCCGACGATGACCCTCGACGTCTACGCGCACGTCTTCGATGAGTTCGACATCGCCGAGCGCGTCTCTGCCGAGGATCAGATCGCTCAGGCGCGGCGCGATGTGTCCGGATTGTGTCCGCCGCCATCAGACGAGGGCGGGGAGGAGCAGGAAACCCCTGCTAATCCCTACAGCCCCATCAGCTTGCCGAGGATCTCCTTCATGACCTCGTCGGTGCCGCCGCCGATTGGGCCGAGGCGGGCGTCGCGGACGGCGCGCTCGATGCCGTACTCGCGCATGTAGCCGTAGCCGCCGTGGATCTGGAGGGTCTGGTCGGCGATCTCGAGGACGGAGCGTTGGGTGACGAGCTTGGCCATCGTCACGTCCTTGATGCAGTCGTGGCCCTCGTGGAAGAGGCGCAGAGCGTTGTAGGTGAGGGCGCGGGCGGCCTCGGCCTTGGTCGCCATCTCGGCGACGTGGTGGCGGATCGCCTGGAACTTGCCGATCGGCCGGCCGAAGGCTTCGCGGTCGAGGGCGTAGGCGACGCTCAGCTCGATCAGGCGCTGCATCGCGCCCACCGCCCCGATCGCCATCAAGAGTCGCTCCCAGGCGAAGTTGAACATGATCAGCTTGAAGCCCTCGTTCTCCCCACCGAGCAGGTTCTCGGCCGGCACCTCGACATCGGTGAAGGAGAGCTCTCCGGTGTCGGAAGAGTGCCAGCCCATCTTCTCCAGCTTCTGGGCGACCTCGTAGCCCGGCATCTCGCGCTCCAAGACGAGGAAGGAGATGCCGCCGTGACCGCCCGCCTGGGTGGTCTTGCAGGCGCAGACGAGGAAGTCGGCCCGCACGCCGTTGGTAATAAAGGTCTTGGAGCCGTTGACGACGTAGCCACCGTCGACCTTGCGGGCGAAGGTGGAGATGCCGGCGACGTCGGAGCCGGCGCCTGGCTCGGTGATGCCGAGGGCACCGATCTTCTCGCCGGCGATGCCAGGCACGAGCCAGCGCTGCTTCTGCTCCTCGCTGCCGAAGTTGAAGATCGGCGGCATCGCGATCGACGTGTGGGCGTTGAGGCCGGCGGCGACTCCGCCCGATCCCCCCGAGCGCGCCAGCTCCTCGACCCAGATCGCGTCGTGCAGGTGGGTCCCGCCCTGGCCGCCGTACTCCTCGGGGAACTTGAGGCCGAGGAAGCCGAGCTCGGCGCAGCGCCGGTAGAGCTCGCGGGGGAACTCGCGTGCCGCCTCCCACTCGTCGACGTGCGGCGCGATCTCCTTGGCGACGAAGCGGGCGACCGTCTCGCGCAGCTCCTCGTGCTCCTCGCCAAAGGGCGGCAACGGGGCGCGGGTGCCGGTGTCCTTGATTACAGACACAGACATCTTGAAGAGGCGTTACAGTATTTTTGCAGACAACGCATTTCCTGTGAATTGAAGTCGGGTAGCGTGGCCGGCATGGAGCGAACGATGTGGACTGACGAGCGGCTAAGCGACAGATTCGACGCCATCGACCGTCGGTTCGACGGCATCGATCGGAGACTCGATCGGATCGAGGGCGATATTCGCGACCTGCGCCAGCTCATGTTCCAGCTCTGGGGCGCGACGATGGTCACGCAGCTCGCGGTCATCGTGGCCATCGTCGTCACGAACTCCTAGCCGCGCCGGGGCTTCGCCGGCGCCCGCCAGTCCTCGAGCATCGTGTAGCCGCGACCGGCATGGTCGAAGCCGAGCAGGTCGCCTTGTGGGTTCTTCTTGCCGCCGTGGTGATAGGCACGGACCTCGGCGATCTTGCCGTCGCGGATCTGGAACCACTCGGTGCCGCGGTCGAGGCGCTTCTCGCCGGACTCGGGCGCCCGCCAGGTCATCGTCCACTCGATGACGACCTGGTCGCCCTGCTCGATCGCATTCTCCACGTACCACTGGGCGTCGATGCTCTCCACCCCGAGCGCCGCGTAGGCGCCGATCGTCTCCGCCCCCTCGTGCGGGCCGAGGCGCGTGTAGTAGTGGACGGCGTCGTCGGTGAAGTGCGCAGCGACCGCCTCGGCGTCGCCCGTGTTGAGCGCCTCGTAGTAGGAGCGGATGTGGTCGACGTGCGCCACGGAGGTCCGCGCTCGTTTAGAGGCCGTAGCTGCGGCCGATCACGTCGAGCATGACCTCGTCGGTGCCGGCGCCGATCCGGTTGAGGCGGACGTCGCGGTAGGCGCGCTCGATCTCGTACTCCTTCATGTAGCCGTAGCCGCCGAGGATCTGGATGCACTCGTCGGCGACCTCGCAACCGACCCGCGAGGCGAAGAGCTTGGCCATCGTGATCTCGCGCACCGGGTACTCACCATTTGCGAAGCGCCAGGCCGTCGCGTAGGTGAACTGCTTCGCCGCCTCGGTCTTGGTCGCCATCTCGGCGAACTTGTGGCGGATCGCCTGGAACTTGCCGATCGGGCGGCCGAACGCTTCCCGTTCTTTCGCGTACTCGAGCGTCTTCTCGATCATCCGCTCGCAGCCGGCGTGGGACCCGGCGGCGGCGACCAGTCGCTCGCCCTGGAGCTCCCAGGCGATGTGGTAGAAGCCTTTGCCGACCTCGCCCAGCACCGAGTCGGCCGGGACGCGGACGTCTTCGAAGGCCAGCTCGCCCGTGTCGGAGGCGTGCATCCCCATCTTCTCCAGCTCGGCGGAGACGCTGAAGCCCGGCACCTTCTCGCCGTTCTCGTCGCGCAGGTCGAGCACGAAGAGGGTGATGCCCTCGTGTCGCGCCTCGGGATCGGTCTTGGCGACCAGGACGATGAAGTCGGCGCGGGGACCGTTGGTAATGAACGTCTTGGAGCCGTTGATCACGTATTCGTCGCCGTCGCGGATCGCGGTCGTGCGGATGCCGGCCACGTCGGAGCCGGCGCCGGGCTCGGTGATCCCGAGGCAGCCGACCTTCTCGCCCTTGATCCCCGGCACCAGATAGCGCTGCTTCTGCTCCTCGCTGCCCAGCAGGTGGATCGGGGGCAGGACCATGTCGCTCTGCACGGCAAAGGCCATGTTGGTTCCGCCTGAGCCGGAGTAGCTCATGCACTCGGCGCGAACCAGCGAGTAGTAGTAGTCGCCGCCCTGGCCGCCGTACTCCTCGGGGAAGCAGAGGCCGAGGAAGCCGAGCTCTCCCGCCCGCTTCATCGCCTCGGTCGGCCAGTAGGTGTCCTCCCACTCGTTGCGGTGCGGCCAAAGCTCGGCCTTGACCCAGGCCTGCATCGACTCGCGCAGGTCTTCGTGCTCCTGGCTGAAGATGAAGTGCTTGCGGCCCGCCTCGTGGTCGGGCTTGATCACTTTCGAGCCGTTGGTGGTCGCGGTCGCCATGGGTCCTCTCCTCCGGTCGGTAGCTGCAGCGAATGGCGGCAGCGGCCGCCGAGTGGACAGTAGCACTTCCTACTTTCGATGAGATAGGGTGGATGCGATGGACTACGAGCTCGTGGAGTACGAGGTTGCCGGCGGCGTTGCAACCGTGACCCTGAACAACCCCGAGAAGCGCAACATGCTCTCGGGCCAGATGCTGGCCGAGCTGGTCGATGCGATGAGGCGTGTATGCGACGACGATGAGGCGCGCGCCGTCGTTCTGACGGGTGCCGGGGACAGGGTCTTCTGCGCCGGTGCTGACCTTGGTGGCTTCGCGGCAGACGCGCCGCTCGTCGCCAAACACTTCGCCACCGACCTCTTCCTGGAGTTCTTTCGGCTGATGCCGCGGCTGGGCAAGCCCTCGCTCTGCGCCGCCAACGGCCACGTGCTCGCCGGCGGCATGGGGCTTGCTCTCTCCTGCGACCTGGTGATCGCCAAGCAGGGCGCGACCTTCGGCACGCCCGAGATCAACGTCGGCGCCTTCCCCTACATGATCATGGCGATCATCTACCGCAACGTCCCGCGCAAGAAAGTCAACGAGATGATGCTGCTGGGCGAGCGGCTGAGCGCCGAGCAGGCGGTCGAGTACGGGCTGGCGAACAGGGTCGTTGCGGCCGGCGAGTTCGACGCCGCGGTCGCCGAGTGGGCAGGCAAGCTCGCCTCCAAGAGCCCGGTGCTGATGCGGCTCGGCCACGATGCGATGTACCGCCAGCAGGACATGGCGGTCGACGACGCGCTCGACTACCTGCGCTCGCAGCTATCGCTGACTTTCTCGACCGAGGACATCGTCGAGGGCGTCAGCGCCTTCTTCGAGAAGCGTGAGCCGCAATGGAAGGGACGGTAGGGATGGCGACCGAGGAGCAAGAGAAGAACCTCCTGCCGGGGACGGCACCGCTTCTGGATCTCACCGAGCAGCTCCACGAGCGCCGGGAGAAGGCCAAGCTGGGCGGCGGCGAGGAGAAGATCGCCAAGCAGCATGGGCGCGGCAAGTTGACGGCGCGCGAGCGGATCGACCTGCTGGTCGACGAGGGGAGCTTCGTCGAGATGGGCATTCACGGCCGGCCGCACTTCGCCCAGCGGGCGATGGACGGCGTCGAGGCACCGGCCGACGGCGTGATCACTGGCTGGGGCAACGTCGACGGCCGCCCCACCTGTATCGCCGCCTACGACTTCACCGTGATGGCCGGATCGATGGGGATGACCGGCGAGCTCAAGGTGACCCGCCTGCGCGAGATGGCGCTCTCGAAGCGAATGCCGTTCATCTGGCTGCTCGACTCGGCCGGCGCCCGCATCCAGGAGGCGTCGGGTTCGCTCTTCGCCGGCTCCGGCCACCTCTTCCGCGAGGAGGTCGAAATGTCCGGCGTGGTCCCGATGGTCGCCGCGATGATGGGCCCCTGCGCGGCCGGCACCGCCTACATCCCGGCCCTCTCGGACTTCGTGCCGATGGTCTCCGGTCAGGGAGCGATGGCCCTCGCGGGGCCGCACCTGACGAAAGCCGTGACTGGCGAGGACATCTCGATGGAGGACCTCGGCGGCGCCAAGGTCCACTGCCGCAAGTCGGGAGTGGGGGATCTGGAGGTCAAGGACGACGAGGAGTGCATCGCCAAGGTGAGGCAGTACCTGTCCTACTTTCCGGCCAACTGCGAGCAGAAGCCGCCGCTGGTGGAGACCTCAGACCCTGACGATCGGATGTCGGACCGACTGCTCGAGATCGTCCCCGAGTCCTCGCGCCAGCCCTACGACATGTACGACGTGATCGGCGAGATCGTCGACGACGGCGAGTGGTTCGACATCAAGCCGAAGTTCGCCAAGACGTTGATCACCTGCTTTGCTCGCTTCGGCGGCCAGCCGGTCGGGATCGTCGCCAACCAGCCCAAGCAGCTGGCCGGCATCCTCGACAACGACTCCGCCGACAAGGCGGCCCGCTTCATCAACCTCTGCGACGCCTTCAACATCCCGCTCGTCTTCCTCCAGGACGTACCCGGGTTCATGGTTGGCGCCAAGGTCGAGCACGCCGGGATCATTCGCCACGGCGCCAAGATGCTCTACGCGGTCAGCCGCGCAACGGTGCCGAAGATCACCGTCATCGTCCGCAAGGCCTACGGCGCCGGCTATTACGTCATGTGCGGCAAGGCCTACGAGCCCGACCTGATCGTCGCCTGGCCGGGTGCCGAGATCTCCGTGATGGGCGCCGAGGGCGCGGTCAACATCATCGGCCGCTCGGCGATCGAGGCTTCCGACGATCCAGAGGCGACCCGCGAGGCGATGCTGAACGCCGTCCGCGAGCAGATCGACCCCTACATCGCCGCCGGCAACGCGGTGATCGACGACATCATCGACCCGCGCGAGACGCGGCCGACGATCATCAGGGCGCTGCGCATGGCACGCGACAAGCACGTCGAGAAGCCCTCCAAACGCCACGGGGTGATGCCGGTATGACCACCTGGGGCGACCTTTCCGTCATATACACGGATAACTCGCCCCAGAGGGGCTGGCGATGAGCTCCTTCGGTGACCCGGTCGTCATCAGCTGCTCGATCAGCGGCGTGATCGCCAACCGCGACCAGTGCCCGGCGATCCCCTACACGCCCGAGGAGTACGCGGCCGAGGCCCGGCGGATCGTCGACGAGGGTGGGTCGATGATCCACATCCACGCGCGCACGCCCGACGGCACGCCGTCGTACGAGATCGAGGACTTCCGCGCGATCACCGAGGCGATCAACGACGCGGTCGACGACGTGATCATCAACTACTCGACCGGGGCCATCGGCATCCCGGTCGAGAAACGGATCGCTTATCTGCGCGAGCTGCGCCCGGACGTCGCCGCGCTGAACATGGGGTCGATGAACTA
>DASTYR010000010.1:0-3952 GCA_035764795.1 Solirubrobacterales bacterium
TTGGCCGCCTGCGGCAGGTCGGGGTCCTCCTCGGTGCGGGCGATGAGGATGGCGAAGCTGGCCCGGTGGGCGTTCGAGATGAACCACTTGTGGCCGTTGATCACCCACTCGTCGCCGTCCAGCTCGGCGCTGGTTTGCAGCGTGGTGGGGTCGGAGCCCGAGACCTCGGGCTCGGTCATCGAAAAGCAGCTGCGGATCTCGCCGTCCAGCAGCGGCTGCAGCCACCTCTCGCGCTGCTCCCGCGTTCCGTGCTCGGCGAGGATCTCCATGTTGCCGGTGTCCGGCGCCGCGCAGTTGAAGGCCATCGGCGCCGCCATCGGGCTGCGGCCCATCTCCTCGCAGAGCAGCCCGTACTCCCAGTTGCTGAGGCCGGGGCCGTAGCGCTCGTCCGGCATGAAGAGGTTCCAGAGCCCTTCCGCCTTGGCGCGCTCGCGAATCTCCACGAGGATTTTCGGATAGGGAACGCCCGGCCCGACCTCGGCGTCGAGCGCCTCCATGATCTCCCGCTCCTGCGGGTAGAGATGCTCGTCCATGAAGTCGAGGATGCGCTCGCGCAGCGTCTCGACCTGGGGGCTGGGCTTGAAGTCCATCGCGGGTTCCTCTCGATCTGGGCCCGACGGGCCGGAGGCGTCCAATATATGGACGTTTCCGGCCCGTCGGCGGGTGGCTATTGGCGCCGGTAGCGGGCGAAGAGCTCGCCGTTCTCCTCCAGCAGCCAGGCCAGCTCCAGCGGCGCCACGCCCGGCAACTCGCCCTCGATGATGCGCGGCGCCTCGCCGCCGGAGAGCTTCGGCGAGGTGGTGAGGAAGAGCTCGTCGACGAGACCGGCCGCTTGCATCTGCGCATACAGGTGGGGACCGCCCTCCGAGAGGAGTGCCCGCACGCCGTGCTCCTGGCGCAGGTGGCGCAGCGCCTCGGCCAGATCGACGATGCGCTCGTGGCGGACGACCTCGAGCGGCGTCGCCGTCTCGGGCGGCTCTGCCTCGGAGGCGGTGAAGATCAGGACCCTGCCCGTGCCGTCGGTGAAGAGCGGTGCGTCCCAGGGCAGGTCGAGACGGCCGCTGACCAGGACCATCAACGGGTCGGGGGGGAGCCCCAGCTGCTCGCGCCGCTCGCGCTTGGCCTCGTTGCGGACCGGTCGCCCGTAGCGCTCGACCCGCATCGTGCCGGCGCCGATCATCACCGCGTCGAAGCGGGTGCGCAGCCCGGCCAGCATCGCCGTGTCGGCCTGCGAGCCGATCGGCCCCGAACGCCCCTCGATCGTCGCCCGCCCATCGACCGTGACGACGAAGTTCATCGCCACGCGGGGGCGGTCCTCGGGCGGCTCCTGCCAGGGGCAGTAGAGGTCGAGCTGCTCCTCGACGGTGACCGGGCCGGGTTCCGGCAACAGGCGCCTCATGGGCGCGAGCCTATCCCTACGAGTAGTCGTGCCAGCCGGCGAACTCGCGGCCGGCGAACTCCTGCAGGGCGGCGACGTCGGCGCCGAAGCGGCCGCGAATCGTCTCGAAGAGGTCGTCCGGGAGCTTCGGCTTCGGCGCCGGCGGCTTCTCGGGGTCGTGGACGACCTTCTCGACCAGCCAGCGCATCGACTCCGGCAGGCGGTCGAAGTTGCGATCGAAGGAGCGCAGGCCCGGCAGTTTCACGAGCTTCTCCATCACCTGGTATTTGTCGCCCTGCTTGGCGCTCGACTTCTCCCACTCGCGGTCGAACTGCTCGGAGGTGAAGTTCTCGTCGACGCCGGCAAAGCGGAACGCCTTGCGCATCGTCTCCTCGCGTTCGGTCTGCAGCTCCTCCTGGGTGATCACCGCGATCTGCTCACGGTCGAACAGCTCCAGGTAGGGCTGCAGCTGCATCCAGTACAGCGAGCGATGCATGTAGGAGGTAGCGGGCTCAGACAGGGTTGGGACCAGCTCGCGGGTCTCGTAGCCGGCGCCGCTCGCGTGCACCCAGTGGGAGAGGATGCGCTTGATCGGGTCGCGCACCATGTAGAGCAGGCGCGCGTCGGGACAATGCTTGTGAATCCGCTCCGGTACGCCTCCGAAGCGGGGCAGGTTGGTGTAGTGGGGCGACGACTCGCCGCGCACCGGGTAGCGGTCGTCGAAGCGGCTCGCGTACCAGTCGAGCCCAAGGTCCCAGTTCAGCTCCTCGACGAAGAAGTTGAGCTCCTTCGGCTTGGACATGTGGATTTCGGGATGCAGCCCGAGGTAGTGATGGATGCTCGTCGTGCCGCACTTGAGGCCGCCGATGATGATCAGGTTGGGCAGGGCCGCATGGCGCTTGCGGCGGCGGCGGAAGCGGCTTTTGCGGTCTCCGGTGTAGCGCTCGCGGGCACGCGCGCACATCGCCTCATCGGCGGGGTCGCGGGGCGCGGCGGGGAGGGTCGTCGGCGTCTCGGACGGTGACACGAGCGGGCTAGTGTAGCCATCGTGTCCCTGGCAGACCTTGCATCGAGCTTCAAGGCTTTCGGCCGCGCCACGGCTGAGTTCTTCGAGAATCTCTCGCAGATCGAGTGGACTGCTTTGGCGGTCGCGCTCGTCTTCCTCGCGGCGATGCAGCTGGCGCGCGCCTGGGCCTGGCGCAACGTCCTGCGGGCCGCCTACCCGGGGGTGCAGATCCCTTTTCTGCGCCTCGCTGCCGCCTACCTGGCGGGCGCCGGCGTCAACGCGATCTTGCCAGCCCGTGCCGGCGACGTCACCAAGGTCTTCCTCGTCAAGCGGCAGGTCCCAGGCTCCTCGTATCCGGCCGTTACGTCTTCCTTCTTGGTCCAGTCGGTCTTCGACACCACGATCGGCGTGCTGGTCCTGCTCTACGCGATCACCCAGGGACTGCTGCCGGAGCCGCCGCAGCTGCCGAACCTGCCCGCCTTCGAGATCGCCTTCTGGGCCGAACACCCGCGCACCTTCGCGATCGTCACCGGAGCGATGCTGCTGGGCGGTGCGATCGCCGTCTACCTCCTCGCCCACCGGGTGCGGGCTTTCTGGGAGCGCGTCCGTCAGGGGGTCACGATCCTCGGCCAGCCGCGCCGCTACCTGCGCGAGGTCGCCGCCTGGCAGGGGGTCGGATGGCTCTGCCGCTTCGCCGCCTTCTGGTTCTTCCTCGAGGCGTTCGGGATCGGCGGCTCGGTCGGCAACGTGCTGCTGGTGATGAGCGTGCAGGCGATCGCCAACGTCGTCCCCTTCACGCCCGGCGGCGCCGGCGCCCAACAGGCGCTTCTGGTGGCCACCTTGCACGGTCCCTCGCGCGCCGCGGTTCTCTCCTTCTCGGTCGGGACGCAGATCGCGATGGCGGCCTGGTCGGCCTTGCTCGGCTTCGCCGCCCTGCTGATCGTCTTCCGCACGACCGACTGGCGCGGATTGATCGAGCAGGCAGAAGAAGACGAGGCACGCGAGGGCGAGGCGCCGGCATAGGTCTCCTAGCTAGCTGGACCAGCCCGGGTAGCGGCCGTCAACGTTCCAGCGCCAGGGCGGCTCCTCGGCTGCCGGGAAGTCGTAGTGATCGCGGCCGGGCAACGTCTCCAGTGGGACAAGGGCGGGACTATCGCCGACCAGCACGGCGACGCCGCTTGCCGCCTCGACCTGAGCCTCGCCGGCACGGCGGACGATCGGCTCCCAGCCGAGGCTGGGCCGGTATAGCCAGTAGACGATCTCAACCCAGCCGAGCGAGCGGCGGCGGTCGTCGACCGCGGTGAAGGCGGTCGTGCGCCGGCCGGAGGCGGTCAGACGCAAGCTGTCGACGCCCGCACCCGGCACGGCGCAGCTGGGGCGGCGGCAGCGGCGGAAGTCGACTGGGACGAGCGGCAGTCCCGAAGGGCCGGTGCGCGCACGCGGGGTCGGTGCCAATGCCCTTGCGAGCCGCGCCAGCGGCCAGCCGTAGGCGGGGACGAGCGGGTGATGGCGGCAGGCATCCGGCAGGCGCGGCGGGCAGGCGATACGGCGCGAGAGGGTGCCGGCGA
>DASTYR010000011.1:0-6407 GCA_035764795.1 Solirubrobacterales bacterium
GCGGCGCTGACGCCGGGCCCAACGACGATCGGCAACGCCGCTTGCGAGCCCCACGTCCAGGACCTCGCCCGCCTGCTGGCCAAGATGGGGGCGCAGGTCGACGGGATCGGCTCCAACGTGATGACCGTTCACGGCCGCGACCGCCTCGGCGGCGCCGAGCACACGATCTCGCCGGACCACATCGAGGTCGGCAGCTTCATGGCCCTCGCCGCGGCAACCGGCGGCGAGCTGCGCATTCGCGACGTCGAGGAGGCCGACCTGGTCATGGTGCGCCGCCAGTTCCGCCGGCTCGGGCTGGAGTCCGAGATCGAGGACGGCGACATGGTCGTGCCACCCGAGCAGCGGCTGCGGGTCAAGGCCGACCTCGGCGACGCGATTCCGAAGATCGAGGACGGCCCCTGGCCCGCCTTCCCAGCCGATCTCACCTCGATCGCCCTGGCGTTGGCGACGCAAGCGGACGGCGAGGTCCTGATCTTCGAGAAGATGTTCGAGAACCGCCTCTTCTTCGTCGACAAGCTGGTCGCGATGGGCGCTCGGATCACGCTCTGCGATCCCCACCGGGCGATCGTCAGCGGTCCGAGCCGTCTTCACGGCGAACGGGTCGAGAGCCCCGACATCCGCGCCGGGATGGCGATGCTCATCGCCGCGCTGGCCGCCGACGGCGTCTCGGAGATCGGCAACATCCGCCAGATCGACCGCGGCTACGAGGCGATCGACGATCGGCTGCGCAGCCTCGGCGCGAGGATTGAACGCGTCTCGTCAGAGGTGCCCGCGTAAAAGGGCTTCGATGCCCGCTCTCGTAAGGTCCCTCGGGTGATACACCCGATCCCACCCGGTACTCGGGACATCCTTCCCGATGAGATGCGCGAGCTGCGCAGGCTCGAGCTGGCGCTGCTTGACGTCTTCGAAGAGCGCGGCTACGGCCAGGTGGCGACGCCGGCGATCGAGTACGACGAGGTGCTGGCGCGCGGCGACGGCCGCGCTGCCGAGACCGCCTACCGCTTCTTTGACGAGAGCGGCAACCTGCTGGCGCTACGGACCGACATGACGGTGCCGATCGCCCGCTTGGTGGCGTCGCGCTACGCGGACGCCGAACCGCCGTTGCGGCTCTGCTACGTCGCCAACGCCTACCGAGCGGTGCGCCCGCAGCGTGGTCAGATGCGCGAGTTCACTCAGGCAGGCATTGAGCTGATCGGCAAATCGGCGCCCGACGGCACCGCCGAGATCGTCGAGGTGCTGGCGGCGGCGCTAGATCGGGCTGGCCTCGATCGCGCCGTGATCGGCCTCGGCGACGCCGATCTCTACCGCCAGTTGCTCGCCGAGCTGGGCGTCGAGGGCGAGGCTCGCGAGGCGGTGCTACAGCGGCTCGCCACACACGACTTGGTTGGCCTGGAAAGCGCGCTGGAAGATGTCGACGGGATCTCTAAGGAGCAGGCCGCCACCTGTGTCTCCCTCTCGCAGCTGCGCGGCGGTCGTGAGGTGCTGGAGCGGGCGCGCAGCCTCGGCGGCGACGCCGTGGAGCGAGCGACGGCACGGATCGACGAGACCTACGCGGCGCTGGAGGCGCGCGGTGTCGCCGACCGGGTCCGGATCGACCTCGGCCTGCTGCGCGACCTCGGCTACTACAGCGGCGCCATCCTCGAGGTGTACGACCCGGCGCTGGGACACGTCCTTGGCGGCGGCGGCCGCTACGACCGCCTGCTGCAGCGCTTCGGCCTCGACCTGCCCGCGGCGGGGTTTGCCCTTTACATGGAGCGCGTCCACCTCGCGCAGCTCGAGGAGGGGTCGCGGAGGGACGAGTCGTGAGCGTCGAGGTTGCCGGGGGGCGGGCCAAGGCGGGCGGGCCGCTGAAGCTGGCGGTGCCACGTGGCGCGTTGCTCGAAGCGACCCTCGACACGCTCGACGAGGCCGGAATCGATACCACCGCGGTTCGCGGTGAGTCGCGGGCGCTGATCTTTCCCGGTGGGGAGATCACCCTGGTGACGATGCGCCCCTCCGACGTTCCCACCTACGTCGAGGCCGGCGCTGCCGACGTTGGCATCACCGGCAAGGACGTGCTCCTGGAGCAGTACGACCGCGTCGTCTACGAGCTTCTCGACCTCGGCTACGGCCGCTGCCGCATGGTCCTGGCCGGCCGCAAGGGGGACAGTCGACTGGGCGAATCGCAACGGCGGCTGGGGATGATGCGGATCGCCACCAAGTACCCGCGGGTCGCCGAGCGCCACTTCGAGGCGACCGGCCGCCAGGTCGAAGTGATCGAGGTGAAGGGGTCGATCGAGCTGGCGCCGCTGGTCGGCCTGGCCGACGGAATCGTCGACCTCGTCGCCACCGGCCGCACGCTCGAGGAGAACGACCTCGAGGTCCGCGAGGAGATCGTCGAGTGCACCGCCCGCTTCGTCGCCAACCGCGTCGCCCACAAGCTGCGTGGCGCCGAGGTCGACGAGCTGATGAGCAGGCTGCGGGAGGCGACGGCGTGAGGGTCGAGCCCCTGCAGTGGATCGATCCCGGCACGACCGCGACGGCGATACGCGAGTCGATCGCTCGGCTCGGCAAGGTGCCCGATGTGGAGCCAATCGAAGACGAAGTGCGTCGTGAGGGCGATGCGGCGGTGTTGCGGCTCACCAATCGCTATGACGCCACCGAGACCGAGATCGATTCCCTGCGTGTCGAGCAGGGCGACATCCGTGCCGCCCTCGATCGGCTTGACGGTGGCCTGCGTGCTTCGCTCGAGCTGGCGATCGAGAACGTGCGCGCCGTCGCCGAGGCACAGCTCGACGAGCCTCGGACGGTCAGCCTGCCGCAGGGCCACAACGTCTCCATTCGGTCTGTCGCGGTGGGATCTGCTGGGGTCTACGCCCCTGGCGGGCGGGCGGCTTATCCCTCCAGCGTGCTGATGTGCGCAATCCCTGCGACGGTTGCCGGTGTGGGTTCGCTTGCGCTTGCCTCGCCGCCGGCACCCGACGGGAATGTCGCGCCGCCAGTGCTCGCAGCGGCGGCTCTCTGCGGTGTCGAGCACGTCTACGCGATGGGTGGAGCACAGGCAATCTTCGCCTTCGCCTACGGAACCGAGAGCATCGCGCCCGTCGACGTGATCGCCGGCCCGGGCAACGCCTGGGTGCAGGAGGCGAAGCGGCGCGTCTACGGCAGGGTCGGCATCGACTCCTACGCCGGCCCGTCCGAGCTGATGGCCGTAGCGGACGTGGACACGGACCCCGAAGCAGTCGCCCTCGACCTCTGTGCCCAGGCCGAGCACGGAGAAGGGTCGGTTCTCGTCCTCGCCTCGACCGAGGAGTCGGCGATCGCCGCGATCGGCAAGGCCGTCGAGCGGCTGGGCGAGCGAGCCGGCGTCGACCCGGGTGCATTGCTCACCACGGTGCTCGTTCCCACCATCGACGACGCCATCGAGCTGGCGAACGCGCTCGCCCCCGAGCACCTCGAGCTGCTCGACGATGAAATAGCGGCCCTCGCCTCGGCAGTCACCACGGCCGGCTGCGTCTTCCTCGGCCCTCAGGGTGCCACCGCCTTCGGCGACTACGTCGCGGGCTCCAACCATGTCCTGCCGACCGGCGGAGCGGGGCGTTTCTCCGGGCCGCTCGGCCCTGGCGTTTTCCGCCGCAGGATTTCCACCGTGGAGGTCTCCGCCGAGGCGGCGGCGAAACTCGCTCCACACGTCGACACCATCGCCCGTGCCGAGGGATTCCCCGTCCACGGCGAGTCGGCGATGATCAGAGCGAAAGAAGGCGCGTGATGACCAGGACCGCAGAAAAAGAACGCAGCACCGCCGAGACGCAGATACGGCTCGGCCTCGATCTCGACGGGGGGGAGTCGCGCGCGGCCACCGGGGTCGGTTTCCTCGACCACATGCTCGACCTGCTTGCTCGCCACGGCGGGCTCGGCCTGGTGGTGGAAGCAAAAGGGGACCTGGAGACGGGCGCCCACCACACGGTCGAGGACGTCGGCATCGTGCTCGGCCAAGCGCTCGACGCGGCGCTGGGCGACCGGGCTGGGATCCGCCGCTACGGCTCGGCGCTGGTGCCGATGGACGAGTCGCTGGCCGAGTGCGCGATCGACATCTCGGGCCGGCCGCTCTGCGTGTTCGAGGCCAAGCTGCCGGTCACCTCGATCGCCGGCTTCGACACCGAGCTGGCCGAGGAGTTCTTCCGCGCCGTCGCCAACGGCGGCAAGCTGACCCTGCACGTCAACGTCCGCTACGGGACCAACGCGCATCACATGATCGAGGCCTGCTTCAAGGCCCTCGCCCGCGCCCTGCGCGTAGCCGTCTCGATCGATCCCGACGCACCGGGCGTCCCCTCGACGAAGGGTACGCTGACTGCATGAAGGCCCGGATCGCAATTCTCGACTACGGCATGGGCAACCTGCGTTCGGTCGAAAAGGCGCTGGAGCACGTCGGCGCGACGGCGACCGTGACGAACGATCCCGCGACGGTCCGCGACGCCGACGGGTTGATCCTGCCGGGGGTCGGCGCCTTCCCGAAGGCGATGGAGCGGATCCGCGAGCTCCGCCTCGACGAGCTGATCGTCGAGCGCGTCGACGCCGGCGTGCCTACCCTGGGGATCTGTCTCGGGCTGCAGCTGCTGTTCGAGTCCTCGAGCGAGCTCGGCGGCGCCGAGGGACTCGGCTTGCTGCCCGGGCCGGTCGAGGAGCTCGAGGCGGACGGGCTCAAGGTGCCGCACATCGGCTGGGCGCCGGTGCGGTGGGAGCGCGACTCGAAGCTCTGCGAGGGGATCGAGAGCGAGACGCCCTTCTACTGCGTCCACTCCTATGCGCCACGGCCGGGTGAGGACGATCTGCTTGGCACTGCGGTTTACGGTGCGCGCTTCGCCTGCGCAGCGGAGCGCGACAACGTCTACGGCGTCCAGTTCCACCCCGAGAAGTCCAGCTCCGCCGGTCTTCGCCTGCTGGCGAACTTCGCCGGGATCTGCGTCGCCGTGCCGGCCTAGACGGTCTAGCCCGGTGATCCTCTACCCGGCGATCGACATCCGCGGTGGCAAGGCCGTCCGCCTGCTCGAAGGCGACTACGAGCGCGAGACGACCTACGACGCCGACCCGGTCGACGCCGCCAGGCGCTGGGCAAGCGAAGGCGCCGAGTTCCTACACGTCGTCGACCTCGACGGAGCAAAAGCCGGCGAACCCCGCAATCTCGACGCCGTAGCGCGCATCGCCGCCACCGTCGAGTGCCCAATCCAGGTCGGAGGAGGCCTGCGCGACGCGGACTCGGTGAGAGCGATCGTCGCCGCCGGCGCCAAACGAGTGGTGATCGGCACGGCAGCGCTGCGCGACCCCGACTTCCTCGACGCCATGCTCGCCGAGCACGGCGACCGCATCGTCGTCTCCGTAGACGCCAAGGCCGGCAAGGTCGCCCTAGAGGGCTGGACCGAGACCGGGGGAGAGGGCGTCGTCGAGACCGTTGCCGCCCTCGGCGACCGCGGCGTCCCCCGCTTCCTCTGCACGGCGATCGAAGTCGACGGCACCATGGAGGGCCCCGCCATCCACCAGCTAGCCGAGATCGTCTCCGCCACCGACGCCCAAGTCATCGCCTCCGGCGGCGTCGGCGACGTCTCACACCTAGAACAGCTCGCGCAGCTCGACGCCCCCAACATCGCGGGCGCAATCGTCGGCCGCGCCCTCTACGAGCGCCGCTTCACCGTCTCCCAAGCCATTACCGCGCTTGCGCGATAGGGGGTCGGGAGGGCCTCCCGACCCCCTGACCCCCTCTACGCTTAACCCATGGCCCTGAAGCGAGTAATCCCCTGCCTAGACGTCAACGCCGGCCGCGTGGTCAAGGGAACCAACTTCGTCGACCTGCGCGACGCCGGCGACCCAGTCGAGCTGGCCGAGCGCTACGACGCCGAGGGCGCCGACGAGCTGGTCTTCCTCGACATCACGGCCTCGCACGAGAAGCGCGACACGATCGTGCAGCTGGCGCGGCGCACGGCGGACAACGTCTTCATCCCCTTCACGATCGGCGGCGGCATTCGCTCTGCCGAGGACGCCCAGGCGGTGCTGGACGCCGGTGCTGACAAGGTCTCGGTCAACTCGGCGGCGCTGGACCGGCCCGAGCTGCTGGGCGAGCTCGCCGACGTCTTCGGTGCCCAGTGCGTGGTGATCGCCATAGACGCCAAGCGAGAGCAGGAAGGGTGGGGCGTCTACGTCAACGGCGGTCGCAAGAAAGTGCCAGGGCGCGACGCGATCGACTGGGCTCGGGAGGCGGTCGAACGCGGCGCCGGCGAGGTGCTGCTGACCAGCATGGACCGCGACGGCACCAACGACGGCTACGACATCGAGCTGACGCGTGCGATCGCCGCGGCAGTGCCGGTACCGGTGATCGCCTCCGGCGGGGCGGGCGAGCTCGAGCACCTCAGCGAGGCGATCGAGGCGGGCGGTGC
>DASTYR010000012.1:0-2722 GCA_035764795.1 Solirubrobacterales bacterium
GGCGCCTGGCCCGGATTCCGCTGTCTAAGGGCCGGGTAAATGTCTGTTTGACCGCAACTACCCCCCGGCTATGGTGTCCATAGGTATGGAAACGGCGCCTTCCCTGGAAAGGCCTGCTTGGAGGCATCAGCTCTAACTCACGCCAGTCGCCGCGGGCTTCTCGCCCGCCGCTCGCCGCTGCTCAAGCTGCAGGGCGACGCCGGACTGATCGCGATGGCCCGGGGTGGCAACGCCAGCGCCTTCGAGACGATCGTCGACCGCTACCAGGGACGGCTGCTCGGCTTCTGCCGTCAGATGCTCGGCTCGACCGAGGACGCCGAGGACGTCCTGCAGGAGGTCTTTGTCAACGCCCACCGGGCGATGATGGCCGACGAGCGCGAGATCAATTTGCGGCCATGGCTCTACCGGATCGCCCGCAACCGCTGCCTCAACCAACTGCGCAAACCGACCGCCGACGTGCAGGAATCGATGGACATGGTGCCGGTGGTCGAGGCCGCCACCACCGCCGAGAAGGTCCACAACCGCGAGGAGTTCCGGCAGCTGCTCGACGACGTCGGCAAGCTGCCCGAGACCCAGCGCTCCGCCCTGCTGCTGCGCGAGATGGACGGGATGTCCTACGAGGAAATCGCCGCCGCGATGGAGACCAGCGTGCCTTCGGTCAAGTCGCTGCTGGTACGCGCCCGGATCTCGCTGGCCGAGGCGAGCCAGGCGCGGCAGCTGACCTGCGGCGAGGTGCGCCTGGAGCTGGCCGAGGCGGCCGAGGGGCTGCGCAAGGCGTCGGGACCGGTACGGCGGCACCTGCGCGACTGCGACGAGTGCGCCGACTTCCGCGCCCAGATCCGCTCCAACGACAAGACGATGGCTGCCCTCTTCCCCGCCGGCCCGCTGGTCGCGGCGAAAGCCTTCCTCGCCTCCAAGCTCGGCCTTGGCGGTGCCGGCGGCGGCGCCACCGGTGGTGCGACCGCGAGCACGGCGGGTGCCGGCGCCAGCGCGACCGCGACGGCAACCGGGGCGGGCGCGGCGGGTGCTGTCGGCACGGTCGGCGCAGCGCTGGGCGGCGGCAGCGCTGCCGGCGGGATCGGCGGTGCAATCGGTGGCGCGGTCGGCGGCAAGGCCGTGGCCGGCGCACTGACCGCTGCGGCACTGACCGCAGGCGCGGTTGGAGTGCAGGAGGAAATCGTCAATCCGCCCTCGAGCCCGCCAAAGGCTTCGACTCCGTTCGTCGATCTGAAAAAACCCACTTCGGTCGAGCCGGGCCAGGCCATAGCCGCGACCGCACCGGTGGCGCACGAGCATCCGGTCGCAGCGGTACCGGCCGCGCCTCCCGAGGCGGAGGTGCAACCCGTCCCGGCAGAAACCCAGCCGGCGACCGGGGCGACCGAAGCGCCAGCTGAAACGACCGAGCCCGCATCGACTCTCGCCGGCGGCGAGGAGTCCGCCAGCGTCAACGGTGGCGGCGTCGGCGTCACCGCGGCGAAATCGCCGACCGGAGCCGCCGGTGCGCCGGCGGGAGGCGAAACCGTAGTCGTCACCGTGGGCACCTCGACGCCGCCGCCGGCGGAAACCGCGCCGCCGGCCGAAAGCGCTCCGCCGCCGAGCGAACCGCCGCCGCCTAGCGAACCGCCCGCCGAACCGGCCCCGACGCCCTCGCCTACCCCGCCGGCGGTCGAAGCGAGCGGATCGGCGCAGGTCGCCAGCCCCTGAGGGCGCGGCTGAGCAGCACCGCGACGCCGACCGCTAACCCAGCCCGATCACTTTCAGCCGCCGCATCAGGCAGGTGCCGGCGAACTGGCGCGTGTCGGCGATCGAGTAGCCGAACAGTTCCCAGTCGTCCCCCTCGGGCGCCCAGGGCGGTGACAGCACGGCGTCGGCCACCGGCAGCGCCTCCTCGAGCGTGCGCTGGATCGTCCCCTTGTAGCGCTCGTCCTCGCGCACCTTCTCGCGCAGGAAGACCGAGCCGAAGGCGACGTGGCGGTGCTCGTCTCGGGCCACGTTCTGAAACCCCTCGACGAAGGCCGGCAAGGTTCCCTGGCCTTCGTTGTAGTCCATGATGAAGTGCTGCCCGGTGAGGGCCAGCATCCCCTCGATCACCATGTGGTAGAGCGTGATCGCCTCGACCAGTGCCTCGGTGTCCTCCGGCTCGGCCGAGAGTCGATCGGTACGCCGCTTCAGCATCTCGTCGAAGAGGCGGCCGAAGTTGTCGTTGAGGTGCTGCGAGGTCTCTTCCAGCATCTCCGAGAGGCCGTCGGCCTCGAGCACCCCGACCTCGCGGTAGAAGCGCTCGAAGAAGCGCACGTGCCGCGCCTCGTCGGCGATCTGGGTGCAGAGGAAGATCCGCTGATCCTCAGTCGGTGCCGCGCGCATGATCGGCCCGAGCTCCTCGGCGACCTTCTGCTCGCCGATGAAGAACGACGACAGCCCGTACATGCGCTGGAAGCGCTCCTCGGGGGAGATCCGCCCGTGCCAGTCCTCGCGATCCCGCCTGAAGTCGAGCTCCTGGGTCTGCCACTGCTGGCGCTCCCAGAGCGAGTACAGCTCCGCGTAGGAGAGGAGCTTGACGTCGCCGGTCGTGTCGGCGGCAGCGTTCAGAGCGGGGTCGGCGGTCGCCTGGAAGTCCTCGCGCTCGGTCCGGGCGTCGATCCCGGTCGCCTCTTTGGCCTCCATCTGCTCCTCCTCGGCTCGACTGCGCGGTCGGCCGAGCCTAGCATCGGTTTGGCCAGCC
>DASTYR010000013.1:0-2900 GCA_035764795.1 Solirubrobacterales bacterium
CACCGGGTCTGGTCGTGCCCGCCGACGGGCAGGTCGTCATCGTCCTGCCCGGACCGCCACGCGAGCTGCGGCCGATGTGGCCGGTGGCGGTCGAGTCACGTCCTGTGCAGGCTGCGCTGGCGCGTGCGACGCCGTTGCACGGCTACACCCTGCGCATGTTCGGCATCCCCGAGTCGGAGATCGCCAAGAGCCTGCGGGAGATCGAGGCCAGGGGGACCGACCTGGCCGCGGTCGAGATCACCACCTGCCTGCGTCGGGGCGAGATCGAGATCGACGTCCGCTACCGCGCCGAGGCGGGCCTGGTGGCCGAGCAGGTGCGGGCCGGCCTCGCCGACCGCCACAGGCGCCACCTCTTCAGCCTCGAGGGGGAGACGATCGACGCCCAGATCGCGGCCCTCCTGCAGGGCCGCAAGCTCGGGGTGGCAGAGTCCTGCTCGGGCGGCCTGCTGGCGGCCCGCATCACCGATCTGCCCGGGGCGTCTGCTTACTTCGTCGGCGGGGTCGTCTCTTATTCCAACGAGGCCAAGGCTGAGCTGCTCGCCGTCGATCCGGCGCTGATCGAGGCGCACGGTGCGGTTTCGCCGCAGGTCGCAGAGGCGATGTCCCGTGGCGCCCTGGAGCGCTTCGGCGCCGACGTGGCGGTGGCGATCACCGGGATCGCCGGACCCGACGGCGGTAGCGAGGAGAAGCCGGTCGGCTACGTCTGCCTCGACGCGCGCCTCGCCGACGGCACCGCCATCGCTCGCGACCCGGTGATCCCCGGTGGTCGCGAGGACGTGCGCGAGCGCTCGGCGCTGGTCGGGATGCACCTGCTGCGCATCCTGTTGAACGGCGAAGAGGCGCCTCTGTAGCGAAGGCTGCGCACTCTTTTTCGACCTGCGTGTTGTCTCGTGCGTCGCGGCCGCGTAGCGTCGGCCCCGATGACCAAGGAGAGGCTGAAGAGCCCGCGGGTGAAGCTGTTCGTCGCGCTGGACCTGCCGGACGGCGTGCGGCGGGGGATCGCCGCCTGGGGACGGCGGGAGCTGGTCGATCCGGCCCTGCGCCCGGTCGCGCCCGAGTCGTTGCACATCACCCTGGCCTTCCTCGGCTGGCGACCCGAGAAGCAGATTCCGCAGCTGGCCGAGGTCGTCGTCGCCAGCGGCGCTCCGGCGCCGTCGCTGCGGCTCGAACAGCCGGTCCGCCGGCCGGAGCGGGGGAGGGCGCGGCTCTTCGCCCTACCGGTCGAGTCGCCGGAGGCGATGGTCCTTCAGGCGAGTCTGCAGGACGAGCTGGTGGCTGCCCATCTCTTCGAGCCCGAGCGGCGGCCGTTTTGGCCGCACGTGACGGTGGCCAGGGTACGGCGCGAGGAGCGTGGTTCGAAGCGGCCGGCGCCCGTCTCACGCGCGCCCGGGGCGCTGCCGGAGGCGCTGCTGCGGCCCTTCGGTGGCGTCCGAATCACGCTCTACCGTTCTGAAATCCAGCCGCAGGGTGCGCAGTACACCCCGTTGGCGCAAGTCGAGCTGCCCGTAGGGCGGCAGTGAGGTGAAATCAATGGCAGACAGGAAGACGACTTTGAAGGACGCATCGGCGAAGGACGCCAAGGCCAAAGACGCCGCGCTCCAGGCGGCTGTGACCCAGATCGAGCGCGACTTCGGTCAAGGCGCCCTGATGCGGCTCGGAGCTGACGCCACGATCAAGATCCCGGCGATCCCGACCGGTGCCCTGGCGCTCGATCTGGCGCTGGGGATCGGCGGCGTGCCGCGCGGCCGCATCGTCGAGATCTTCGGTCCGGAGTCCTCCGGAAAGACGACCCTGATCTACCACATCATCGCCGAAGCCCAGGCCCGCGGCGGGATCTGCGCCTTCATCGACACCGAGCACGCGATCGACCCCTCCTACGCACGGAGGATCGGCGTCGACACCGACGAGCTGCTCGTCTCCCAGCCGGATTACGGCGAGCAGGCGCTGCAGATCGCCGACCGCCTGATCGCCTCGGCGGCGGTTGACGTTGTCGCGATCGACTCGGTCGCGGCACTTACGCCGAAAGCCGAGCTCGACGGCCAGATCGGCGACACGACCGTCGGTCTCCAAGCCCGCCTGATGTCCCAGGCGATGCGCAAATTGGCCGGCAACCTGAACCGGACCAACACCGTCTGCCTGTTCACGAACCAGATCCGCGAAAAGGTCGGCGTCCAGTTCGGCTCGCCGGAGACCCAGCCGGGCGGCCGGGCGCTCAAGTTCTACTCCTCGCAGCGCCTCGACATCCGCCGCATCGAGACCCTCAAAGACGGCACCGAGGCGGTCGGCAACCGGGTCCGGGTGAAGGTGGTCAAGAACAAGGTCGCCTCGCCCTTCAAGCAGGCTGAGTTCGACATCGCGTACGGGGAGGGCATCTCACGCGAGGGGGGTCTGCTCGACTTCGGCATCGAACACGACATGGTCCAGAAGTCCGGCGCCTTCTTCTCCTACGGCAAGACGCGGCTCGGCCAGGGGCGCAGCAACGCCAAACAGTTCCTTGCCGACAACCCCGAGCTGGCAGCCGAGCTGGAAGGCAAGATCCGCGCCGCGCTGGGGATCGGTGAGGAGGCGGCAGCTCCCAGCGAGGCATCGTCGGGCGAGGCTCCTGGCGAGGGGGTCGCGCCGGTGGCGGAGGCCAAAGCCGCCTGACCTCTGCAGGGGCTAGGATTTCGCCCGCGCATGGACAACGAAACCCTTTTCTACGTCTGCGGCATAGTCCTGGCCATCTCGGCGGTCGTCGTCAGCTTCCTCGGCCTCAAAGTCGAGAACTTCCCCGGCCGTGCTGGCGCTCTCGTTGCAATCTGGTTCATCGCCCTGGTTGGCGGCACCACCACGCTCGCGGTCCTGCACGCGCAGGACGAGAAAGCGCACAAAGCGCACGAGCTGGAGCACGCCACCGAGGA
>DASTYR010000014.1:0-2887 GCA_035764795.1 Solirubrobacterales bacterium
AGTCCGTGCTGCTCCTGATCAGCGGCGTCTACTACAGCGTCGACATCCTCCCCGGCTGGATGCAGCTCCTGTCCAACTTCAGCCCCGCCACCTACGTCCTGCACGGCGTTCGAGCTGGGCTGATCGACGGGGTGGGGATCACGGAGCTGTTCGGCGACGTCTGGCCGCTGCTGCTGATGGGGATCGTCTTCATCCCGCTCGGCCTCTGGGCCTTCGGCCGCGCCGAGCGCTACGCGAAGCGCACCGGCAAACTGAAGCGGGTTGGATAGCCATGAGCGTTGAGATTCCCGGGCTCACCCTGCGCCCGCACCCCGGCGGCACTGGACCGGCTGCCGAGATGGTGCCGATCGCGAACGCCGTCTACGCGGCGAACCGGATGGACGAGCTCACGACCGTGGCGGACCTCGAGAACTGGCTGGGCCACGCCACGGACGGCTTCGACCCGAGCACGGACGTCGTGCTGGCCGAGGTCGACGGCGTGCTCGTCGGCTACGGATGGGTCGACTGGGTGGACACGACCGATGGGATCCGCGAGTTCCGGCTCGGCGGCTACGTCCATCCGGACTGGCAGGGCCGTGGCATCGGTCGCCGGCTGCTGGCGTGGCAGGAGGCGCACGCTCGTGCGCATCCCGCCGCCGCCGCCTCCACCAGGCCCCTCGGGCTCGGCTCGTGGGCCTCGGACCTGAACGTGGCCAAGGCCCGGCTGCTGGCAGCCGCCGGGTATGCGACGGCGCGCTACTTCTTCGAGATGCTTCGGCCCGCCCTCGACGAGGTCGAGGTGCCGCCGGTCCCTGATGGGCTCGAGATCCGGCCGATCGGCCGCGATCGGGAGAGCCAGAAGCGACTGTGGGACGCCGATGTCGAGGCGTTCGCGGACCACTGGGGCGGCTTCGAGTCGTCCGACTCGGCGTTCGAGGCGTGGCTCGCGCGCCCCTTCCAGGACCCCGACCTGTGGGTGGTGGCATGGGACGGCGACGAGATCGCCGGCGCGGTGGTCAACACCATCTACACCGATGACAACGAGGCCTTCGGGCGTCGTCGCGGGTGGCTGGACAGCGTCTTCGTGCGGCGCGCGTGGCGTCGCCGGGGCCTGGGCGCCGCCCTGGTGGCGCGTTCGCTGCTGCGCCTGCGCGAGGCGGGGATGACGGAGGCGATGCTCGGCGTCGACAGCGACAACCCGTCGGGCGCGCTGGCGCTCTACGAGCGCGCCGGGTTCGAGGTCCATCGCCGCTCGGCCGCCTATCGCAAGCCGATGGAGGTGGCCTGATGCGCACGAAGCTCGACGTGCGCCTGCGGCCTCACCTCGCGTCGGACCTGCCCGAGTTCGTGCGAATCGGGAACGCCGCCAACGAGGCTGACGGGATCGACGAGCGCAACAGCGAGGCCGGGCTCGGCAACTGGCTGCTGACCCCGCGCGCCAACTACACCCCCGCCGACGACATCGTGGTGGCCATGGTCGGCGAGCAGATGGCCGGCTACGGCTGGGTCGACTGGGTGGAGACCAGCGAGGGGAAGCGGGAATATCGAACGCGCGGGCATGTCGACCCGCCCTGGCGCCGGCAGGGGATCGGCACCGCGATCCTCGCGCGCAACGAGGCGAGGCTTCGGCAGATCGCGGCGGGGCACCCCGACGACCTTCCGCGCGTCTTCGGGAGCTTTGCCCCCGAGCGCCGGGTGGGGGCCGTGGCCCTCGTCACCCGCGCCGGATACCAGCCGGCTCGCTACTTCTTCGACATGGTGCGTCCGACGCTCGACGACGTCGACCAGCCGCCGCTTCCCGATGGGCTGGAGATTCGCGCCGTGTCGGACGACGCGGGCTACCGCCGCCTCTTCGCCGCGGACACGGAGGCCTTCCTCGACCACTGGGGCGGCTTCGACGCCTCGGAGGCGACCTACCAGGTGTGGCTCAAAGAGCCGAACTTCGACCCGAGCCTGTTCGTCGTCGCCTGGGATGGAGACGAGATCGCCGGCGGAGTGGTCAACGTGATCGACGAAGAGGAGAACGACGCGCTCGATCGGCGGCGCGGCCTCCTCGACAGCGTCTTCGTGCGGCGACCGTGGCGTCGCCGCGGGCTGGCCGCCGCCCTCGTCGGCCGCAGCCTGGCGCTCCTCCGCGAGCGCGGGATGACGAGCGCCTGGCTGGGGGTCGACGCCGATAACCCGACCGGGGCACTGGGCCTCTACGAACGCGCCGGGTTCGAGGTCGACATGCGCTCGACCGCCTACCACAGGCCGATGGAGATCTCCCGATGACGATCCTGCTCGCCGATGCCCCTGCGATCGCGGGACTTCGCTTCCGGGGGATTCAGCGCCCCGCCGACGATGCCGCCATCGCCGAGCTCGTGAACGCGGCCATGAAGGCGAATGGCATCCAGCATCGGCTCAGCCTGGCGCAGATCGCCAGCTGGCTCGACCATCCCACCAACCTCGACCTCGCGGCGGACCTCCTCTTCGCCGAGGTCAACGGGACGGTCATCGCCTACGCCGAGGGAGGATGGGAGCAGGACAACGACGGCGGCCGCAACTACTCGATCTGGGGCGAGGTGCATCCCGACTGGCGCCGTCGCGGGCTGGGGACCGTTCTCCTGCGCTGGATCGAGGAGCGCCAGCGGCGGGTCGCCGCCGCGCATCCCGCGGTCGAGAAGCGCCTCGAGAGCTGGGCCGGCGAGGCCGAGGCCGGACGGATCGCGCTGCTCGAGGGGCACGGCTACGAGGTCGTCCGCTACGACTACGAGATGGAGCGCCCGAACCTCGACGACATCCCGGCGCTGCCCCTGCCGCCCGGCATCGAGCTGCGCCCGGCGCGCGAGGAGCACCTGCGGGCCATCTGGCAGACGGAGATCGAGGTCTTCCGCGACCACTGGGGATCGGTCGACGACTCGGAGGC
>DASTYR010000015.1:0-2096 GCA_035764795.1 Solirubrobacterales bacterium
AGCGCCGTGCCACGGAGATCTGCGACGTGAAACCTAGGAGTGGCCGAAGCGCACGTCGGGCAGGAGCCGGTCGAGCCAGCGCGGAAGAGCCCAGGCCGAGCGGCCGAAGACGCGCAGCAAGGTCGGGACGAGCACCAGCCGGACGAGCAGGGCATCCAGCAGGACGGCGACTCCAAGGATCACCCCCATCTCCTTGGGTGGCAGGGGTCCCGAGAGGGCGAAGGTGAAGAAGACAGCGACCATGACGCCCCCGGCGGCGAGGATCACACGGCCGGAGTGGGCGAGGCCGCCGACCATCGCCTCGCGCGCGTCGCCGGAGCGCTCCCAGTGCTCCCGGGCCGAGGAGAGCAGGAAGACGGTGTAGTCCATCGCGATCGCGAAGATCATCGCGAAGAAGAAGATCGGGCCCCAGGCGTCGAGGAAGCCCTGCGACTCGAAGCCGAGCAGGCCGGCGAGATGCCCCTCCTGGAAGATCAGGGTGGCGACGCCGAAGGCGGCGCCCGTCGCGAGCAGATTGGTCAGCACGCCGATCGCGGCGATCAGCGGCGCCTGGAATGCGATCAGGAGCAACAGAAAGCCGAGCGCCAGCACGAGGCCGATCGCGAGCGGCGTTCTTGCCGCGAGCGCCGTTTCGAGGTCATGGTTTTCCGCCCCCGCGCCTCCGATCAGAACCCCCGGTGGCAGTTCGTCACGCAGGCGGTCGACGGTCGGGCCGAAGGCGCTCGTCGACGGGCCGGCGGCGGGGATCGCCTCGGTCAACGCCAGGCGGCCGTCGGGGCTGTCGGCGCCCGGCATCACCGCGGCGATGCCGGGGTCGGCGGCCAGAGTCGCGGCGAGGCGCTTCGACTGCTGCGGCGCCGAGACCACCTGCAGGGCGCCGGGCGCGCCGGGGCCGAAGGCGTCGACCACCTGCTCGTAGCCGACTCGCGAGCCGTCCTCCTCCGGCACCACCTTGATCGAGGGCATGCCCGTCTTCAGGCCCAGCACCGGGGCTGCGAGCAGGAGGAGGATGGCGAGAGCGGCGCCGCCGAAAAGCAACGGCCGGCGCCAGAGCCGCTCCGCCCAGGCGGCGAAGCGGCGGGAGCGATGCTCGCCGCTGTGCGCCCAGGGCAGCGCCAGCCGGTCGACCCGCGCCCCCAGCTTGCCCAGCACCGCGGGCAGCAGGGTCAGCGTCGCCGCCAGCACGAACAGCACCGAGATCATGATCCCCAGCGACATCGAGCGGAAGGCGGGGCTGGGGACGAGCATCACGGCCGAGAGCGAGATCAGCACCGTGATGCCGGAGAACAGCACCGCCTTGCCGGCGGTGTCCATGGTGGCGCCAACCGCGTCGGCCGGCTCCATTCCCTGGCCGAAGAGCGCGCCGCGGAAGCGCATCACGATGAACAGGGCGTAGTCGATGCCCAGCGCCAGCGCGAACATCAGCGCGAAGTTCATCGCCCAGATCGAGATCGGCGCGACCAGCGTGCCGAGATAGAGCATGCCCGCCGAGGCGACGAGGCCGACGATGGTCAGCATCAGCGGCAGCCCGGCGGCGACCAGCGAGCCGAAGGCGAGCACGAGGATCGCCAGGGTCACCGGCCAGGAGATCAGCTCCGAGCGCAGCATCGCCTCTTTGTTCGCCTCGTTGAAGTCCGACCACATGCCGGCCGCGCCGGTGAGGCTGACCTCGACACCGGGTGCGGCGCCGGCCGCCAGCGGTTCCTTCAGGTCGCCCCCGGCGGCCACCATCTCGTTCGGGTCGCCGGCGGCGCCGGCCCGGATCACCGCCGTGCGGCCGTCGGCGGAGATCGAGACGCCCCGGCGCGGCGGCGTCACTCGCCCGACCGCCGGATCGGCGGCGAGCAGCCGTTCGGCCCTCCGCAGGGTCGCCTGGAACGCGGGGTGGGTGCTCGCGAGGCGGTCGGAATGGACGGCGACCTGGAGGCTGTAGGCGCCAGCGCCGGCAAAGGCCGAGTCGAGCTGCTCGCGCACCTGCACCGACTCCGATCCGTTCGCCTGCCAGCCGGCGCCGGAGAGGGCCGTCTCGACCTTCGGCGCGAGAGCCCCCAGGCCGACGGCGATCGCCACCCAGGCTATGAGAACCGGTCGCTGAC
>DASTYR010000016.1:0-16448 GCA_035764795.1 Solirubrobacterales bacterium
CTTGGTCTCGGCCGTCTCGGCCATGCCGATCGTCTGCATCTCCCCCAGTCCCTTGTGAACGCGCGAGGAGAGGGTGCCGCCGGCTGCCGGGATCACGAAGTGGTCGGGCGAGACCCAGTCGAGCTGCTCGACCACCTCGTAGGCGGTCGTCTTCGCGCCCTCGGCGTAGAACGGCCGCAGCGTGATGTTGGTGAACTGGATGCCGGTGGCCAGGGCCAGCTCACGGCAGGCCCGGTTGGCTTCGTCGTAGTTGCCGTCGAGCTGGATCACCTGCGCCCCGAGCGCCCGGCAGGCGCGCGCCTTGCCGCGCTCCATGTTGCTCGGGTAGAAGACGTAGGTGGCGATCCCGGCCTTCGAGCCGAGCGAGGCGACCGAGGTGCCAACGTTGCCGGTCGAGACGCAGCCCATCTCCGTCTTGCCAAGTTCGAGCAGGCGCGCGACGGCCATCGAGACGACCCGGTCCTTGTAGGAGAGACTGGGGCGCTGGGTGCTGTCGTCCTTGAGGTAGAGCTTGCGCAGGCCGAGCTCGGCGCCGAGCCGGTCGGCGTGGATCAGCGGCGTGCGGCCGCTGTAGCGGCCGACCCGGTCCTTGGCCCGCGCGTCCATGATCGGCAGCAGCTCCTCGAAGCGCCAGATGTTCAGCTCACGCGCTTCCGCCGGTCGGCTGCCGATTCCGCGCTCGGCGATGCGCGCCTTCGCCAGCTCGTAGTCGTAGTCGATGTCGAGCCCCTGGCCGCAGCCGAGGCACTTGAAAGTCGTATCGAGGAGGGGCAGCCGGAGGCCACAGTCACGGCAGACCAGCTCCGTCGCACAGGAGCGGGTGCGCTGGTCAGCCGCGAGGCTCATCGCCCCAGGCCAGCTTTCTGGGCTCGCGAAGGTAGGCCGCCAGCCTTGGCGAACCGCTTCCTCCTCTTTCCCGTTATCCGCCCGACCATGAGTTCGCGTGTATAGCAGAGGACCGGCAACCGATCAATGAATCCTGGGCAATTTCCCGGGAGCCACGACGGCGCTCGGCCAGGGACAAAGCCTACACAGACGCTCCCTCGCGCTCGGGCAGCGGCCACGGCGCGCCGAGCTCGGGCCCGTCCTCCTCGCCGAGCGCGAGCAGCAGCGCCTCGCCGGTATGGGGCGCGAACGGGCAGAGCACCCTTGCGAGGAGCGCCAGTGCCTCCAGCAGCGCCTCGTAGTCCTGGCGGTCGAGCTGACCGCGGCGCTTGACGACCCGCTTCTCGAAGTCCTGGATCCGCTCGAGCAGGCGGGTGACGTTGCGAACCGCCTTGTGCATCTGCAGCTCCTCGAGATCGGCGGTGATGCGAGCGACGCCGTTGTCGCACCATTTGCCCAGCCGCTCGCGCAGGAAGGCGGTGTCGGCCGCTGCCTCATCGTCGCTCGACGCCTCGGCCGCGTCGGCAAGGCGTGCGTGCGTGTGGTCCCAGAGGCTGCGCAGGAAGCGCGACGCAAAGCGCAGCGCGCCCTCGTTCCAGTTGAGCGCCTTGGCGGGGCCGGCGGCGTAGAGGATGGCCAGCCGCAGGGTGTCGGCGCCGTGCTCGCCGACCAGCTGGTCGGGATCGACGACGTTGCCGAGGTGCTTGCTCATCTTGCGACCGTCGGCGACCACCATCTCGTGGAAGAGGCAGCCCGCGAACGGCTCCCCCTCGGGGAGGAAGGAGAAGGGGCCGATGTCCCTCAACGCCTTCGTCACCACCCGCTGGTCGAAGACGAAGCTGCCGCTGTCGTTGCCGGCGACGAGACGCTCGGACGGCAACCAGCGCTCGAGGTCCGGGTGGCTGAACATCTCGGCCGAGCGCGCCTCGGGGGGCACGGCGGCCGGCACCCAGAGCCAGAGCGCGTCGAAATGGCAGTCGAGGGTGTCGGTCTCGCGCCGCGCCACGCCGCCGCAACGCGGGCAGCTCGCCTCGAGGAAGTCCGGTCGCTCGGCAAGCGGATTCCCTTCCCCCGTCGGCTCAATGTCGCGCGGCAGCCTCACGGGCAGCTGCTCGACCCCCACGGGCACGACGCCGCATGCCTCGCAGTGGACGACCGGGATCGGCGTCCCCCAGTAGCGCTGGCGCGAGATCGAGAAGTCGAATGCGCGGTAGCGCCTCGCCGGCCGCGAGCCCTCTGCCGCGCCGGCGGGCTCCGGCGGGGTCGGCAGCTCGCGCCCGATACGGGCCGCGATCGCCGCATCGGCCTCGTCGACGGCTGGAATGCCTAGCGCCGCGGTCGGCCCATAGCGGGCATCGACGACCGGGGAGACGAGGACCGGGAGCTCGTCCCCGGTCGGACCCCTGACGACGGTTGCCGTGTCGACCAGCGGCACCGCGGCGGCATCGCGGGCGCTGCGCTCCCAGCCTCCCGAGCGCCGCTCGTCGAGCTGCGCGGTGACCGCCGCGTCGCCGGCCCAGCGCTCGATCTCGGGATGGCGCGGCGAGAGCAACACGAAGCTCGCGGCCGTCACGGCCTCGGCGTGTGGCGTGAAGACGGTCAGCGCTCCCCCGTCCCCGGCCTGGAGGTCGAGCTCGATGCCGTCGGTACGGCCGAGGATGTAGCGCTGGGTCTTCAGCGAGAGCTCGTCCCAATGCTCGAGACGCTGGAGATTGCGATCGTTCTCCTCCAGGTAGGGGGTGACGCGCAGGAACCAGGTCGGACGGCGGATCAGGCGCACCGGGTTATGGCAGCGCCAGCAGCGGCCGTCCTCCACCTGCAGCGCCGCCAGCGTCGTCCCGCAGGTATCGCACCAGTCGACGGTGGCGTCGTCGCGATAGATCAGGCCGGCCTCGAGCAGGGTGAGGAAGAGCCACTGTGACCAGCGGTACTGCGCCTCGTCGGAGCTGTAGAAGGCACGGTCGTAGTCGAACGAGTAGCCGAGGCGCTGCATCTGGGCGAGCATCCGCTCGCCGCAACGCTCGACCCACTCGGCCGGGCGGATGCCGCGCTCGATCGCCGCCATCTCGGCCGGTAAGCCAAAGGCATCGAAGCCGAAGCCGAAGAGAACGGCGTCGCCCCGGGCGCGGCGGACGCGCGCGTAGGCGTCGCCGATGGAGTAGTCGCGCACATGACCCATGTGCAGGTTGCCCGACGTAAACGGGCTCGACGGCTTCACGTACACCGCCCGCTGCCCAGCGGCAGGCGTCCGCGTCTCGAAGTCGCCCCGCTCGGCCCAGGCGGCCTGGCGCCCCGCCTCGATCGCCGTCGCGTCGTAGGTCGGCCTCTCGCTCATCTCGTTTCGCAGTCTGGCATGGACCGTTGACCGCCGGACGTCGGACGCATATGCTGCTCGCGAATGGTCAAGGACCTCCAAGCGGTGTCACGGCGGCCAGGGTGTTACCGGAATGTCAAAAGAGTGCAAAAAGCTGCGCTTGGGGGTCGTTTTTGCCCTTCGCCGTCCGGGAGCGAACTTAGCTTGAACCGCTAGACAACAAGTCGGCCCCGGCGGCGCTTGCGACGCCCCGGGGCCTGGCCGAGACCTGAAGAGGAGGTCCCAACATGAGAGAGGGTACGAGAACCGCCCTGCTGGTAGAAGGGCGCGTACACGAAGTTTTCGTTAAGCGGGTGGTTGCCGCCGCCGCGGAGGCACCCCCGCAGGAGAGGGTCAGGGCCGGGCTGGAGGCGGCGATCGCCATTGCCGAGACCGATCCCGCCGCCACCCGGACCGCCCTCGGAGAGCTGCGTGCCGACCCCGAGGCAATGCGCAAGCTCGAGTCCTGCCTCGGCGGCAGCGAGGAGGAAGCGACACTGGGACTGGGCGCCGCGATTCAAGTGGCGATCTCCGAGCTCGACTCGCCCAGGCCCGATCTGGGCGATCGCATACCGGAGCTGAGGCGCTGGCTGGAGCGCGATTGGTGAGCAGCTTCAGCTGCCGAAGGTCCAGAGCTTGTTGCCGGCGAAGTTGAACGGCATCGCGACTGCGACGGCGATCGCCTGGGCGAGGAGGCTGTTGAGCGAGGCGCCGACGACGAGTGCCTCGAGCGCGGCCAAGTTGACGAGGAGCGCGACGACGCTGACCACGAGGAAGCGGGCAGCCTGGAAGCCCGCCCGGTCGCCGGCGGCATCGAAGGTCCAGTGGCGATTCCAGACGAAGTTGTTGGAGACGGCGACGCAGAAGGCGGCGAGCGCAGCGAGCGAGTGGTGGGCGCCGAGGTCGGTGAGCGCGGCGAAGACAGCCAGGTTGACCACGTAGCCGGAGCAGCCCACCAAGCCGAACTTGGCCAGCTGCAGCCAGCTTGCCGGCCGTCGCGCGGCGGCGCCAATCCTGTATGCGAGCTCGGTGGCCGGGGTCATCTCGACGGGGTCACGGGGCTACGGGGCGTAATCTTGCCGCTCCAATGCGGCCCGGAATCGCCATCTTTGCAGTCTTGGCGGCGGTGGCGGGAGCCGGTCTGGCGATCGCCGCCACCGAGGACGACGGCGGGGCCGAGACTGCCGCCCCCCCACCCGGCCAACCCGTGGTCGAGGTGATCTCCCCCCGCAACGGCGCCCGCCAGGAGAGCCGCGCCGTCGTGGTCAAGGTCCGCGTGCGCAACTTCCAGCTTGCCCCGCAGCGCTTCGGTGGCGAACCCCAGCTCGGCGAGGGCCACCTGCGCTTCTCGCTGAACCGGGTGCCCGATTGCGTCGACCCGGTCAAACTGCGACGAGCCGAGGAGAGCCCGGTCGGCCGTGGCCGGCTGATCGGCCGCTCCTTCGACTTCGCTCGCTACGCGGGCCCCAACGGCGTCCTCGCCGAGCGGATCGACGTCGCCGGCAGCTACTCGCCGGCGACCCGGCCCGAGATCTACTACCACGACCTGCCGGCGGGCTTCTACCGCCTGGTGATCACGCTCGCCCACAACAACGGCGCCACCACCCCCCACCACGCCGTCACCAACTTCCAGATCCTGCCGCCCCCGGGCAAGGGCGGTAACCCCTGTCGGGGCGGAAAAGTCAGCAGCGCCAAGGCCGCCGTCTTCGACTGATCCGCCTGTCGGCCGGGCACCAGAGAGCCCTTTACTTCACTTTGTATAGTGACTGAATGCGGACCTTTCGGCGGCTGCTGAGCTACTTGCGGCCCTACCGGCCGCAGCTTTGGGGATCTCTGGTCTTCGCCTGGGCGGCGATGGGGATGACGGTCCTGATCCCCTGGCTGATCGGTCGTGCCGTCAACGCAATCGAGGCCGGCGAGCGTCCGGACCTGCTTCCGCTCGCGCTGGCGATCGCCGCCGCAGGCGTGCTGCGACTTGGGCTGACCATGGTGCGGCGGATCGTCGCGGGCCGGGTCTCGCTGGCTGTCGAGTTCGACCTGCGGCAGAGCTTCTACGCGCACCTGCAGCGGCTCGAGCTCGGCTTCTTCGACGGCCAGCAGACGGGTCAGCTGATGTCGCGCGCCACGGTCGACCTGAACTCGATCCGCTTCTTCCTCGGCTACGGCCTGATCTTCCTGACCCAGAACATGCTGACGATCGTCCTGGCCGGCGCCGTGATGTTCGCGATCGAGCCCTGGCTGGCGCTGCTGGCGCTGGCCCCGGTGCCGCTCGTCGTCTACACCGCCTCCCGCTACAACCGGCTCTCGCGGCCGGCCGTACAGGAGGTGCAGCAGCGTCTCGCCGAGCTGACCGCTGAGGCGGAGGAGAGCGTCTCGGGAGTCCGCATCGTCAAGGCATTCGCCCGCGAGGAGCACCAGCTGCGCCGCTTCCAGCGGGCGGTCGCCCGGGTCTTCGCCCAGAGCGTCTACTCGACCCGCCTGCAGGCCTTCTTCTCCCCTTTGCTGGGCCTCCTCCCCCAGCTCGGGATCGCGCTCGTTCTGCTGATCGGCGGCCGCCAGGTGATCGCCGGCAACCTCAGCCTTGGCGACTTCACCGCCTTCTACACCTACCTGGCGATGCTGGCGGCGCCGATGCGGATGCTCGGCATGGCGATGGGGATGGCGCAGCGGGCGATCGCCTCGGGCAATCGACTTTTCGAAATCCTCGACCGAGAGCCACGGATCGAGAGCCCGCCCGACGCGCCACCCCTGCCGGCCGGCGACGGCAGGGTGGAGCTGCGGGGCGTGACCCTGCGCTATGACGGCGCCCAGCCGGCGCTCAGCGAGATCGATTTGACCGTGCCGGCGGGTCGCACGATCGCCCTGGTCGGCCCCTCCGGCTCGGGCAAGACGAGCCTTGCGGCGCTGATCGGGCGGCTCTACGACCCCAGCGAGGGCTCGGTCACGATCGACGGGTCTGACATCCGCTCCGTCGACCTCGCCTCGCTGCGCTCGCAGGTCGCTTTCGTCGGCGACGAGAGCTTCCTCTTCAGCGCCAGCGTCGCCGAGAACATTGCCTACGCGAGACCCGGGGCAAGCCGCGACGAAGTCGAGGCGGCGGCCCGCCGCGCCCAGGCCGACGAGTTCATCCGCGAGTTGCCGGATGGCTACGCGACCCTGGTCGGCGAGCGCGGCTGGACCCTCTCGGGCGGCCAGCGCCAGCGCGTCGCGATCGCGCGCGCCCTGCTCGCCGACCCCCGCATCCTGATCCTCGACGACGCGACCTCCTCGGTCGACGCCCGCACCGAGGCGGCGATCAAGGCCGGCTTGCTTGAGGCGATGGCGGGACGCACGACGTTCATCGTCGCCCACCGCCTCTCGACGATCTCGCTGGCGGACGAGGTGGTCGTCCTCGACGGCGGTCGGATCGTCGACCGGGGCACGCACGAGGAGCTGCTCGCCGGCTGCGGTTTCTACCGCGAGATCGCCGAGCACGGCCTCGCCGACTCGGTCTTCCTCCAGCGCGACCTCGAGCAGCGCGAGGAGCTCGCGAAACTGTGAGCCGGCTGCGTGACATCGGCCGCCTGCTCGCCGCCCTCTGGCGGCTGCTCCGCGGTCAGGACCAGCGGGCCCGCAAGCTGCGCTGGATGGCGGGTCTGTTGCGGCCCTACCGCGGCAAGGTGGCACTGACCGCGGTGGCGATGCTGGCGGCGACCGGCGCCGGGCTTGCTCCCCCCTACCTCGCCGGCCAAGCGATCGACGCTGGCATCCTGCCGCGCGACGCCGCGGCACTGACCTTGATCGTGGCTGCGTTCGTTGGCGTCGCGGTGCTCTACGCCGCCGCCACCTACGCCCAGACGTACCTGATCGGCTGGGTCGGCACCCGCGCCCTCCAGGACCTGCGCGAGCGGGTCTTCTCGCACCTACAGACGATGTCGATCGGCTTCTTCACCCGCCGTAGCCCGGGCGTGCTGATCAGCCGCATGACCAACGACATCGAGGCGCTCAACCAGCTCGTGACGAGCGGGGTCGTGACGCTCTTCTCGAGCAGCCTGACCCTGGTCGGCGTCGTCGTAATCCTGCTCCTGCTCGACCTCCAGCTGGCGCTCGTCACCTTCCTCGTCTTCCCCCTGCTCGCGCTCGCCAGCATCGCCTTCCGGATCGCCTCCCACGGCGCCTACCGGGCGACGCGCGAGCGGATTGCCGCGGTCACCGCCTACCTCCAGGAGACCCTGAGCGGGGTGCGGGTCGTGCGCAGCTTCGGGCAGGAGCCGCGCCACATGGAGGCGATGACCGGCCTCAACGAGGCGAACCGCGACGCCAACATGAAAACGGTCTACCTCAACGCCTCTTACTTTCCCGCGGTCGAGCTGCTCTCCGCAGTCGCCACCGCGGCGATCGTCCTCTACGGCGGCACCCAGGTCATCGACAACTCGATCCAGGTCGGCGTCGTCGTCGCCTTCATCGGCTACCTGCAAATTTTCTTCGACCCGATCCAGCAGCTCTCCCAGCTCTACACGACCTACCAGCAGGGCATGGCCGCGCTCGACAAGGTTTTCGACCTGCTCGACACCGAGCCCGACATGGTCGACGCGCCGGGCGCGATCGACCCGGGCCCGCTGCGCGGGGAAATCGAGATGGAGGGAGTCTGGTTCTCGTATGCGAACGAGGCAGAGGGGGACGACGAGGCGGCCGACTGGGCGCTGCGGGGCGTCGATCTCCACGTCCCCGCCGGCCAGACGCTCGCCCTGGTCGGCGCTACGGGAGCCGGCAAGTCGACCCTCGCCAAGTTGGTGGCACGCTTCTACGACCCGCAGCGCGGTCGCGTTCTGGTCGACGGCCATGACCTGCGGCACCTGCGCCAGCAGGCCCTGCGCCGGCAACTCGGCATCGTGCCGCAGGAGGGCTTCCTCTTCTCCGGCAGCGTCCGCGAGAACATCGCGTTCGGGCGGCCCGACGCGACGACCGAGGAAATCGAGGCAGCTGCCACCGCGGTCGGGGCAAGCGACTTCATCGCCGCCCTCCCTGACGGAGTCGAGACCGAGATCGGCGAGCGCGGCATCCAGCTCTCGGCCGGCCAGCGGCAGTTGGTCGCCTTCGCTCGGGCGCTGCTCGCCGAGCCGCGCCTCCTCATCCTCGACGAGGCGACCTCGAACGTCGACGTGCGCACCGAGCAGACGATCGAGCGGGGCCTGGAGAGGTTGCTCGCCGGCCGCACCGCGATCGTGATCGCCCACCGCCTCTCGACGATCCGCCGCGCCGGCAAGATCGTCGTCCTCGAGGGCGGTCGAATCGCCGAGGCGGGAACGCACGAGGAACTGATCGACGCCGCTGGCCCCTACGCACGCCTCTACGGGGCGTGGCGGGAGTCCTCAGCGGCTTGATTTCCAGCGAGTGCTCCCTTTCCGTGTCTATACACGGCTAAGGGAGCACTCGTGGAGCCCCTCGCTAGCCCGGGCCTATCCCTCCGGAGTCGCCGCCGACTTCACCGCCGCCGCCTTCCGTGCCGCCGGCTTCCGCGCCACCACCTTCATCGGCAGAGCCGGCGCCCCCGGTTTCGGGCGCCACTTCTTCGACTTCGGGCGCTTCTTCTGCTGCTTCGCCTTCTTCGGGCGCTTCGGATTCGACTTCCGGTTCGACACCGCCTTCGGGCGCCGCGCCACCAGCCGCCGGCGAGCTCGGGCCTTCGCCGCACTCCTCGAAGCCGTAGTCCGATGCTGCCGCCTGAAACGAGGCGAGGGCCGAGGAGGCTTCGGCTTCGGCCGTCGCCAGGCTTTCTTCTTCGTCCCGCTCGGCCGCCAACTCGACGTCGCTCTCGGCCTGGGCGAGCGCCTGCGTCGCGGCAAGGAAGTCGCTGTAGCCGGCCGTGTCGTCGCTCGGCGCGCCGAGGTCCTCGAGCCGCTCGGCCATGCCGCCGTACAGCGCGGCCGCGTTCGCGGCCCCCTCGGCTTCGGTCGAGGCGAGCGTGCCAACCGCTGCATTGACCTCGCCGCAGATCGCGTCGCCCTGCTCGATCAGATCCTCCTTCGTCACGGAGGCCGTCGTTTCGACGGGCGGCGCTACCGACGGCGCGGTCGTGTCCTCGCCGTCATCGCCGCCGCAGCCGGCGATTGCCACGGCCATAAGCGCCAGGGCAATGAGATGGAGCGGAAGCCTCATCTGGCGGCGAAGCTAGCAAAACCCCTGGATGACCCCGGCTGATCGGAGACCGTCGAGAACTGCGGCCCAGGGACTCGAACCCCGACTACCTCGTCCAGAGCGAGGCGTGCTGCCATTACACCAGGCCGCAAGGAGACCGCCTGAGGATATCGCTACGAGATCGCCGTGAGATCGCTGTCGGGATCGGCGATCGCCTCGCGGGCGCCGGAGACGTCGACACCGTCGGCGAGCAGTCGGCGCGCCTCGGCGAGGTCTTCGGAGCGACCGACGCTGAGGGCGCCGGCGACCCGCCCTCCCTTCAGATACCAGACCGAGAACTCGCCGGCATCGGGGTCGCCACGCCAGATCTCCTCGTCCCACTCGCTCGCCGGACCGACGTACTCGAGGCTGGCCCAGTCGGCGAGGTCGCTGAAGAAGTAGGGGACGACGTCGTAGTCGCGCTCCTCGCCCAGCATATTGCGAGCGGCGTGCAGGCCCTGCTGCATCGCCACGTCCCAGTGCTCGACGCGAAGGCGACGGCCGTGCACGACGCTCTCGTAGGAACAGCAGTCGCCGGCCGCGTAGATGCCCTCGGCCGAGGTCCGCAGCGTCGAGTCGCAGACGATCCCGTCGCCGACCTCGAGGCCGGCGCGTTGGGCGAGCATGGTGTCGGCACGAACGCCGGCGCCGACCACGACCGTGTCGCACTCGATCGCCTTGCCGCTCGCCGTGAGGACCGCCTTGACCCGGCCGTCGCCCTCGAAGGCCTCGAGCTGCTCGCCGCCGTGGATCGAGACGCCGTGCTCTTCGAGCCGCTCCTGGAACCAGCGGCCCGCCCGCGGTCCGAACGACCGCTCGAACGTCACGTCCTCCATCATCACGATCGAGCAGTCGACTCCCTTGGCAGTCAGCGAGGCAGCGACCTCGGTGCCGATGTAGCTGCCGCCGATCAGGACGACGTGCTCGGCCGCCTCGGCATCGGCACGGATCGCGTCGGAGTTGCCGAAGGCGCGCAGATAGTGGACCCCCTCGTTGCCCGCCCCCTCGACGCGGAGGATGTTCACCATCGCTCCCGTCGCCAGCAGCGCCTTCCCAAAGGAGACCTCGTCGCCCCCTTGGAGCTTCGCCGTGCGGGTCGTGGGGTCCAGCGACATTACGTTGACGCCGCTCAGCAGCTCGACGCCGTTCTGGTCGTACCACTCGGGCGGGTTGACGAAAGCGTCGGAGCGCTCAGCGTCGCCGCGCAGATACTCCTTGGAAAGCGGGGGCCGCTCGTAGGGCGGGTCGGGCTCGCGACCGGCGAGCAGGACCGCACCGTCGGCGCCACGTCGGCGCAACTCCGCCGCGCAGTGGGCGGAGGCCATGCCACCCCCTACCAGCAGGAAGTCGACGTGGCGCGGCGCCACCGCTCAGCCGGCGCCGTTGCCGCCGGAGGCCGGGCCGAAAAGCTCTTTGAGGTCGTCCTCGCGGCCGGGGTCAAGCACCGCGAGCACCTCGTCGCCGGCTTGCAGCACGGTCTCGGGACCCGGCACGAAGCCCTTGCCTTCGCGGAGAACCGAGATCAGCAGACTGCCGTCGGGCATCGACAGATCGCCGACCCGCTCGCCGGTCACCCGCGAATCCTTGCCCAGCAGCATCTCGATGATCTCCAGTTGCTCCTCCTGCAGGTCAAGCAGGTGGACGAGGCCGTACTCGGGCACCTCGTGCTCGAGCAGCCGCAGGATCAGGTCGGTCGCCGAGACCGACGGTTTGACGCCGAGCAGGTCGAAGTGCGGCCGGTTGCGTGGATTGTTGACGCGGGCGATGATCTGCGCGACTTCGTACTTCTCTTTGGCGACCTGGCAGATCAGCATGTTGTCCTCGTCGTCGCCGGTAACGGCGATCACCATCTCGGCCCGCTGGATGCCAGCCCGCTCCAGAACCCAGAGCTCGGAGGCGTCGCCGTAGAGGACGTTGTGCTCGAGCTCCTGCTCCACGGTCAGGTAACGCCTGCGGTTGCTCTCGATCAGGGTCACCTCGTGTTCCTTTTCGAGCAGCTCGCGGGCCAGATTCCACCCCACCTTGCCCGCTCCGACGACGATGATGTACATGGTCAGACGACCTCCCGCGGCGCGCCTTCGCGCACCGCGCTCTCGAGCATGTCGATCGCGACCCGGGTCGGGCAGATGGTGTGGAGCCCCTGCTGGCGGTACCACTCGGCTCGCAGCGGATCGAGGATGCGGGCGATCACGGTCGGCACCTCATAGCGGCGCTGGGCGATCTGCGAGATGACGATGTTGGTGTTGTCGCCGTTGGTCGAGGCGATAAAGGCGTCGGCTTTCTCGATCCCGGCGGCGAGCAGCGCATCGGTCTCGAGGCCGGTGCCGACCGTGAAGCGGCCGCCGAGGTCCTCCCAGCCACGGTCGAGGCCGACCTCCAGCCGCGTGTGCGACTCAGGGTCCTCATCGAGGCAGGAGACTTCGTGCCCCTCGCGCAGCATCGTGCGGGCGACGGAGGAGCCAACGCGACCGCAGCCGACGATCAAGATGAACATTGGCCGGATACTAGACGGCAGGCGGCGCGACCCGCGCGTCCTCTGGGACCGAGGACGAAGTGTCCTCCGGAGGTGCAGTAAGCAGCACCTGACAAGGGGCCTTCTTCAGCACGTACTCGGTCGCCGCGCCGATCTCGGCCGGCTTGGCAGCACCGACCCCGCCCAGCCTGGCGCCACCGCGGATCTTGGTCGGTGGCTCGCCGCCGATCACGATCGCCTCCGCCTCGCTGGACCGTGCTGCCGCGACGATCCCCGCGCCGACGTCGCGGGCCCGGATCGCCTCCGTGCTGACCGCTACGTCCTCGTACTCCTCGGCCACCTCGCGGGCGCGTTGCAGTGCCCGTTGCGCCTCCTCCTCGCGGTCGGGCGGCAGCTGGGCGTCGAGCGGCAGGCTCAAGGGGACGTCGATGACGTGGATCAGCGCCAGCCGCGCACCTCCCTCGCCCCCCTCCTCGGCGCTCTCGGCTGCCGCCAGCCGACCGGCGGTGGCGACGATGTCATCGTCGAGCTTGGTCCCGAAGACGGGCACGAGGATGCTGCGGTAGGAGATCTCGGCCACCTGCTTGGTCAGGGCCCGCTCGGTGACCGAGACGCGGCGGGTCAGCGAGGTCCCCTCGAACCCCTTGCGGTAAACGACGTAGAAGGCGAGGCCGAACAGCATCCACCCACCGCCGACCCAGCGGGCGGTCTCGTGGAAGGCGATCACGCTGAGGAAGGCGAGGCCGGTGAGGGCCGCACCGACGACGACAGGCAGTGGAATGCTGGCGCCGCGCCACTCGACGTTGCCGAGGACGCGGAACGGCCGGCGACGCTCCGGCATGCGCAGCCGCAGCCGCAGGATCGAGACGTGGGCGATGGTGATCGCCAGCGTCGCCCCGAAGGCGTAGATGCCAGCGAGCAGCTTGACGTCGGCCGGCAGCACGAGGCCGATCGCGATCGCACCCGAGAGCACGATCGCCACATGCGGCGTCGCGTGGCGGGCGTTCAGCTTGCCGAGCCAGCTCGGGATCTGGCGGTTGATCGCAAGCGTGTAGACGTGGCGCGAGACGCCCAGCATCGAGGTCGTCGCCGCCCAGAAGAGAACCGGGGCGGCAACCAAGGCGACGGCCCAGCGCATCGCGTCGGCTACCCACTGCGGCTGGTAGGCGGAGACGACCCCGAGCACCGGCGCCTCGACGAACTCGTCGCCAAGCGGGGTCTCCAGCCCCTGCGGCCCGGCGACGACGGGGACCGCCATTAGTGCGACCGCCGCCATGGCGGCATAGGCGAAGGGCACCGCCACGGCACCGATCGAGACGATGCGGCGCAGGTCGCGATTGCGCACATCGATGTCCGGGGCGAGGTCGGACGCCGCCTCGATTCCGGCGTAGGCGAGCATCGCGACGACCGCGGCGTAGACGGCGTCGGTGGCGCTCGGGGCGGAGAAGAAGTTGAGCTCGGCGGTGAGGCGCTCCGGGTGCAGCACGGCGACGACGCCGACACCGATCACGGCCAGTTGCAGGGCGATATCTCCGAGCACGAGCGCGATCAGCCAGCGCTGCCGCCCGCGCCCGGGGATGCCGAGCACGTTGAGGACGCAGGCGGCGACGATTACCGCGATGGCGACGCCGATCTCCCAGCCCGGTCGGCCCAGATCGGAGACGACCGGTTCCAGGTAGTGGGGGACCGAGATCGCCGCCAGCGCCGCGACGATCAGGTAGTCGATCAAGATCGCCCAGCCGGCGACAAAGGCGATCAGCTCGTTGAAGGCGTGGCGGGCGAAGCTGGAGGAGCCGCCGCGTTCGCGGAACATCGCTCCGCCCTCGACGTAGCTGAGCGTCGCCAGCACGAAGAGCAGGCCGGCGGCGAGGAAAATGAGCGGCGTCAGCGCCAGACCGCGGTCCGCGACTACGCCGAGCGAAAAGTAGATCGAGAAGCCGACCGCGATGTAGACGGCGACGAAGAGGCCGGGGACGCCTAGGCCGCGGGCGAGGAGGGGCTCGAGGCGGGGGCGGGGGCGGCGGTCCGATTTATTCACGGGGGCGCTCGGCCGCGGGTCCTGTCTCGGCGGCCTCCCCCATGTGCTCGGACTTCGTCCTGCGCCATGGGGGGCCCCCGCCACCGAGCCACCCGCGGACGATTCCAACGACTAGGAACGCGATACCCAGCACTACGCCGAGCGAGAGCGGGCCGCCGCCTCGGGCGAGGGTGCTGATCAGGATCGCTATGCCGAGGAGGACGAAGATGGCCGAGAAGACACGGACCGAGCCGTGGTAGAGGCGCTCCGGTGAGGCCATGGCGGCGATTCTAGGTCAGCGCCGGGACCACGTCGGGGGCCGGGTGGGCGCTGCGGTCGGAGACGACGATGACGCGACAGGGCCGTTCGGCGAGGACGGTCTGGAGGGTCTTGTCGTAGAGCGGCGTACCACCGCGGTAGCGCAGTCCGACGACGACCGCGGCGGCGTTGATCAGCCTTGCCTCGGCGGCGATCGAGTAGCCGGCCTGGCCGGGTCGCACCCGCTCGACGTGACCGGTGACGCGCTGGCCGCCGATCAGCTTCGCCTGCTCGACCTTGCTCTGGGCCTCGCTTTCCCCCTCACGCAGGTCAGCCTCGAGCGGCAGGTTGGTCGGCACGGTGAGCATCGAATGAATGTGGATGCCTCGGCGCCGTTTGGAGGCCAGCTTGACCGCCGTCGCGACCATCTCCTCCGAGAACGGTCCGCCGTCCTCGAAGGCGACCATGACGCTGCGGTACTCGATCTCCTCCACGCCGAGAGGCTCCGGCGTCACGACCTTGACGGTCTGGGTTAGTGGCAGCCGCTGGCTGCGGCGATAGAGGAGGTAGATCGCGAGCCCGATCGCCATCCAGCCCAGGCCCGCCACGAGCGTGCGCGGGTTGAGCGCCATCACCACGATCCAGGCGAGGAAGGTGCCGAGCCCGCCGAGCACCGCGCTCAGCGGCACCAGCGTGCCGAAGGCACGGAAATTGAGTGGCGGCTTCCAGGGCCGTTCGTCCTCCGATCGCGTGCGCCGCAGCTGGATCACAGCGACGTGCGCGATCGTGAAGGAGAGCATCGCGCCGAACGAGTACATCGTCGCCAGGAAGTCGGTCTCGCCAGGCAGCAGGGTGACGGTCGCCGCGGCGGCAAAGACCAGGATCGCAATGTAGGGCGTGCGATAACGGCGGTGGACCTGTCGCAGGCCCTCGGGTAGCTGTCGGTACTGACCCATCGAGTAGGTCAGCCGCGAGACGCCGATCAGACCGGCATTGGCTGCGATCAGGAGGATCACCGCGGCGAGAACGCCCACGTAGATCCGCAGGGCTTCGGTCAGGCCGTGGCTGACGCCGAGGTTCTCGACGATGCCGAGGATCGGGTCGTCGGCGAACTCGGTGCCGAGCGTGGTGGCGTAGCCGCCCGCCTCCTGCGTGACCGGCATCGCCGACAGGGCGACGAGTGGGATCAGGACGTAAAGGCCGAGAACCGCAGCGACGGTGAGACCGACGCTGCGCGGGATCGTCCGCGCGGCGTCGCGCGCCTCCTCGGCCATGTTCGAGATCGTCTCGATGCCGGTATAGGCGATCATCCCGACGGCGATGCCGAGTGCGAAGTCACTCCAGGTAGGGGCGACGCCGAGATCCACGTTGTCGATCAGGACGTCGGGGCTGAAGACTAGGAAGAGGCCGATACCGACGAGGACCACCTGGGTGGCGAGGTCGGCCGACGCGAGAACCAGGTTGAGGCGCGCCGACTCCTGCGAGCCGCGGATGTTGAGCAGCGCCAGCGCGGCGATCACCAGGGCGCCGGCGACGATGTCCCCCGGCCCGTGGCCGAGCGGCTCCCAGAAGACGGCCAGGTAGTGCGGCACGAAGTAGGCCGAAATCGCGACCGTGATCACGTAGTTCAGCATCTGGCCCCAGGCCGCGACGAAGCTGACCAGCTCGTTGAAGGCGTGGCGGGCAAAACTTGCCGAGCCCCCGGCTTCCGGGTACATCACGGTCGCCTCGGCATAGGTAGCCGCAGTCGCGGCGAAGATCAGCCCCGAGACGACGAAGGCGATCGGGGTGAGCCCCAGCGCGAATGCCGCCGTGACACCGAGCGCGTAGTAGATCGAGGAACCGACGTTCCCGTAGGCGGCCGAGAACAGCGCGCCGACGCCGTGAACGCGGCTGAGCGATTCGTCTCTCGGTATGCGCCGGGCCACCTAGTGGGCCCCTGTTGAGGCGTCCATCAGTCCGAATATAGGGACGGCGCCGGGGCCCGCTGGACGTGCGTGCGGCCCAGCTCCGCGGGCGAGGCGCAGCCGCATAAGGAGAGCGCCAGCTCGAGCTCGTGGCGCAGCAGCTCGAGCACCCGTCGTGCTCCGTCCTCGCCGCCGATGGCAAGGCCCCAGAGAGCCGGACGGCCCACGAGCACGGCGTCCGCCCCGAGCGCCAGCGCGGTGACAACATCGACCCCGCGCCGAATGCCGCCGTCGACAAGGACGGCGCCACGCCCTTCGATCGCGTCGACCACCTCGGGAAGCGCGTCGCCGCTCGCGGACACGCGGTCGAGCTGGCGGCCGCCGTGGTTGGAGACGATC
>DASTYR010000017.1:0-4602 GCA_035764795.1 Solirubrobacterales bacterium
CGGCCGCCTCCTCGATGCGGGGAGCGGATGACATCCCGCGTCCAGGGTAGCGGGACCGGCCGGAAAAGGCATCCCACTCGTACCGATTAGAGACAAAGGAATTCTCAGACCACTTGGGCCGCCGGCCGCGGCGCGGCCAGCGGCTCGTACTCGACCCCCTCGACGCCGAGCTCCACCTGCTCGGGGCGCCCGCCCTTCGCCTGCCAGCATTCGCGCGCTTCGGCCCCGAGTCGGTCGAGGCGATCGTCGGAGTGCATCGGGTCGTGGTGGAAGAGGATCGTCCGCTCGGCAGCGGTGCGGCGGGCGAAGGAGAGGGCGTGGCTGAGCGAGGAGTGGCCCCAGCCGACGTGGTCGGGGTACTCGGCGTCGGCGTACTGGCCGTCGTGGATCAGCATCGACGCGTCGTGGGCTAGGGCGAAGCCGGAGATCCAGTCATCCTCGAGCGTCTCGAGATCGGCGCCAAGGGCCGGCTCGTGGTCAGGGATGTAGGCGAGGGAGGTGTCGCCGTCGTCGATTCGGTAGCCGAGCGTCGGTCCGCGGTGGGCGACCGAGGCGGCCCGGATGCGCGCCGGCCCGATCTCCCACTCGGCCTCGGGCGTGTGGCGGAAGGAGACGTCGCAGGGAAGCTCGCGCACCTCGACCGGCGAGAGCGGCGCCGAGATGTAGCGGGCGATGCGGTCGCGCAGCGAAGCCTCGGGCGAGGCCGGGCCCCAGATTACGATCTCGGTCTGCGGCTGGAAGGCCGGTGCGAAGAAGACGAGGCCCTGGATGTGGTCGAGGTGGAGGTGGGTGAGGAGGATGTGGAGGCGGGTCGGCTCCGCCGGCAACGCGAGGCCGAGGTTGCGGATGCCGGTTCCGGCATCGAGCGCCAGCAGCGAGCCGTCGGAGAGGGTGACGCCGACGCAGGAGGTGTTGCCGCCGTAGCGGATCGTCTCCGGCCCTGGGGAGGGGACCGAGCCGCGCGTTCCCCAGAGCTTGACCTTCATCTCAGGCACTCGCTCCGTTGGCGGAGGCGGCGCCCGGCCCGCTGCCGCACGGCCAGAAGACGGCGATTGCGCCGCGGGTGCCGTGCGCGGTGAGGATCGGGAAGGCGGAGGCTTCGACCTCGTGGTCGGTGCCGTCGGTGGAGCGGATCTCGAAGCTGGCGTGGGCGGGGCGGCCGTTGCGCACCGCGACCACCAGCGGCAGCTCGTCGTAGGGGATCGGCTCGCCGCCCTCGTCGAAGGGCCCGAACATCGCGCCCCACTCCTCGGGGCCGACCGTCCCCACCTCCTCGAAGCGTTTGCCGAGCAGCATCCCGGCCGCCTCGTTGTAGAAGACGAGCAGGCCGCCCTCGTCGACCAGGAAGGCCGGCGTCGAGAGCGCCGACATCAGGTTGCGGGCGAGGATCAGCTCGAGCGGCTTCTGCGTCTCGGTCACGGAGGACACTTTAGTTCGTTGGATTCGGCACTAGCTTTGCGATCCGGCACTGCGGCTCGATTGGCGCCCCCTCCGCGCGCCCACGGCACACAATCGAGGGCCGGGGGACGGGGCTGCGTGATTTTCATCACCCAGCCCCTCTACCCGGCGAGAAGTTGATGGCGGCACCAAGCGGCGCCGCCATCAACCGCTATTCGAGTTTGCCGATCTTGAAGATTTTCGTGCCGCAGTCGGGGCAGACGCCCTGGATCGCGGGGCGACCGTTCTTCATGGTCACCTGTTTGGCGTCCTTGATCTCGACCTTCTTGCGCTCTTTGACGCAGTAGCCCTCAGCCATGAGGTCTCCTTTCGCTGCCGGCGGCCTCGCGCCGGGGCGCGAGCTGGATTGGGCACAAACTAACCGAGGTCGGGGACGACAGCACGCACGAACGTGCGTAAAGGCACAAGCGCACTACTTGCTCGGCGCGGCTTCGGCAGCGGCGGTTTCCTGTTTCGCCTCGTTGGCCAGCTCACGCAGGGGCGCTTTGGAGCCGGCCTCGGCGACACCCACACCGCCCCCAGGCGTCGCCCCGCTGCTCTCTCCGGTCGCATCGTCGCCGTCCTGATCCGCACCCGGCTCTGGGCTCGGCGCGGGCTGCGGCTGCGGTTCCGTCGGTTCTACCGGTGCCGGGGTGGGCACGGTCGCCGCGCCGCCGGTCGCGATCTGCTCTTCCAGCCGCTCTTGCAAATCGCGCACGTCACTCTCGCTGACCGCGTCCTCGCGGGTGTCGAGCGCCAGGTAGATCGCCGCACCGGCGCCGCCGATCGCGATCGTCGCCAGCACCAGGAAGACGCGCGTGCGCATGCCGAGCTTGCGCTCCACCTCGCCTATCCAGGCCCGCAGCCCGTCCAGTGGCATAGGGGAAACCTAATTCAAATACCCTCCCAAGGCAGCGCCTTCCCCTCGACTTCCCAAGGAGACCCCCGCATGCCCGATGCAGTCATCGTCGATACCGTCCGCACGCCGATCGGCCGCGCCTTCAAGGGCTCGCTTGCCCAGCTGCGCCCCGACGAGATGGGCGCCTACGTCGTCGACCAGCTGCTCGAGCGCAACCCCGAGGTCGATCCCGCCTCGGTCGAAGAGGTCTTCTGCGGCGTCGGCATGCCGCAGGGACTGCAGGCCTTCAACCTCGGCCGCATCATCTCTCTGCTCTCCGAGAAGCTGCCGCAGGAGGTCAACGGGGTCACGGTCTCCCGCTACTGCTCCTCCAGCCTCGACGCGATCCGCCACGCCGGCAACGCGGTCAAGGCCGGCGAGGGCGACGTCTACATCGCCGCCGGCGTCGAGTGGGTGAGCCGCTACAACGAGCGCACCGAGCCAGCCGGCGCCGCCGACCAGAACGAGAACCTCAAAGGCAACGACGGCCAGCCCAACGCCTACATCGAAATGGGCCACACCGCGGTCAACGTCGCCAACAAATACGAGGTCAGCCGCGCCGACATGGACAAGTTCGCGCAGCGCTCCCAGGAACTGGCGGTCCGCTCGCAGGAGGACGGCTTCTTCGACCGCGAGATCGTCCCGGTGACCCTGCCCGACGGCACCGAGGTCGCCAAGGACGACGGCCCGCGCGCTTCCTCGACCCTGGAGAAGCTCTCCGAACTGCCCGAGGCCTTCGGCGGCGGCGGCGTCACCGCCGGCAACTCGTGCCCGCTCAACGACGGTGCGGCAGCCGTCCTCATCATGAGCGACACCAAGGCCAAGGAGCTGGGGCTGACCCCGCGCGCCCGTATCGTCACCGCCGCCACCTGGGGCAACGAGCCCGAGTACATGGGCGTCGCCCCGATCGGCGCGATCAAGAAGGCGCTCGACCGGGCCGGGATGACGATCGACGACGTCGGCGCGGTCGAGCTCAACGAGGCCTTCGCCGCCCAGGTGATTCCGATCATGGACGAGTGCGACATCCCGCTCGAGAAGCTCAACACCCACGGTGGCGCGATCGCCCTCGGCCACCCTTTCGGCATGACCGGCGCCCGCATCATGGGCACCCTGCTCAACGTGATGGAGACCGACGACCACCAGGTCGGCCTCGAGACGATGTGCGTCGCGGGCGGCCAGGGCAAGGCGATGATCGTCGAGCGCGTCTGAGGTCGGCTGGCCGGCGCATATCGGCGTCCTCGGTCGCTCGCGTGCAAAAGCACGCCACGCTCCCTGCGTCCTTGATCTGCTTGGCCAGACGACCTCATACGACATAGGGTCGGCTCGTGGAGACGCTGATCTACGAGGCCGATGGGCGGATAGCTCGTATAACCCTGAACCGGCCCGAGCGGGGGAACGGGATCGTGCCGCGGATGCCGGCAGAGATCGCGGCCTGTGTGGAGCGGGCGAATCTCGATCCCGCGATTCACGTCATTGCGCTGGCCGGCGCGGGCAGCGGGTTCTGCGGGGGTTATGACCTTGTGGCCTCGGCCGAGGGGGACATGAGTGGGCTGGGGGAGGGCCAGGAGGGGGAGGCGCCGGCTGGCACGCCGTTTGCTCCGCCGCCCCCGGGCTCGCCACTCGATCCGGCGACGATCGCCGCCAATCACGCGCCGGAGTCGAACTGGGATCCGGTCACCGACTTCCAGTTCATGTGGCGCAACGTGCGTGGCTTCATGAGCCTCTTCCACTCCGAGAAGCCGGTGCTCTGCAAGGTCCACGGCTACTGCGTCGCCGGCGGCACCGACATGGCGCTCTGCTCCGACCTGCTGGTCGTCGCGACGGACGCCAAGATCGGCTATCCGCCGGCGCGGGTCTGGGGCTCGCCGACCACGGCGCTGTGGACGGCGCGGGTCGGCCCGATGCGGGCGAAGCGGCTGCTCCTCACCGGCGACTCGCTGAGTGGCGAGCAGGCGGCCGAGTGGGGGCTGGCGACCGAGGCGGCGCCCGCTGACGAGCTTGACGACCGCTTCGAGGACCTGGTGGAGCGCGTCGCCCGCCTGCCGGTCAATCAGCTGGTGATGATGAAGATGCTGGTCAACCAGTCGCTCTACGCCCAGGGCCTGCACCAGACGCAGCTGCTCGGCACCTTCTTCGACGGCATCGCGCGGCACACCGAGGAGGGCCACGAGTTCGTCCGTCGCGCCGCCGAAGCCGGATTCAAGGAGGCCGTGCGCGAGCGCGACGAGCCGTTTGGTGACTTCGGCCGAGGAACCGCCTGACCGTCA
>DASTYR010000018.1:0-5700 GCA_035764795.1 Solirubrobacterales bacterium
CTCGTTGTTGATGAAGGACGAGTACGCGCGGGCTGGCGTGCCGATGCTGCCGGTCGTTCGCGGCGAGGCCGAGACGCGCCGCCAGGTCCTCCTCTACACGATCCTCCTTTACGCGGTAACGCAGCTGCCGTTCTGCGCCGGCGCCTTCGGCGTCGAGTACCTGCTGGCCTCGATGAGCCTCGGCGCCGGCTTCATCTACTGCGCCGTGCGGCTGCTGCGCAGCGCGGACCGACGCTGGGCCCTGCGCACCTACCTCTTCTCGCTCGCCTATCTGGCGTTGCTCTTCCTGGCGATGCCGCTGGACCGGCTGACCTGAGCGGCTCCTAGAGCCGCTCGCCCTGATAGAAATCGCGCCGTGGACCGCGAGACCTCAAAACGCCAGATCACGGCCGGCTTGACCGCCGCTGGCTTTGCCGCCGCGATCTTCGCGCTCTGCTTCGTCGCCGCCACCCTCTACATCGCTTCCTAGGCCGGTTTGAGCGCCCCGCGAGAGATCCCCGAGCCCGGCGAGCTGGTCCACGCCCCACGCCCCTCCTGGGCGCCGGTTTTCTTCGCCTTCGGCGCCGCGTTGGCTCTCTGCGGCGTCTTCGCCCAGGGCTTCATGTTCCGCGGCTGGATCTACTCGATCGCCGGCATCGTCATCGCCCTCGCGGCGCTGCGGACGATGGTCCGCGACGCCCGTCGTGAGTTCTACAGCCGTCCGCGCCGCCAGAAGGCGCGCGGGGCGGTACTCCCGGTCGAACAGATCCGGCCGCCGAGCGCCTGAGCCGAGCCACTCCGCCCCCGGGGCGGCTAGCCACCCGCAAGGCGCTCAGTCGGGCGTCATCGCCGAGGTCGCGCCATCGGAGGTCCAGACGCGAACGATGTCGCGGATCGAGAGCACGCCCGCGACATCGCCGTCCTCGAAGACGACCAGATGGCGGATGCCGCGCTTGGACATCTCCGCGGCAGCCCGCTCGAGGCTCCAGTCGGGCGCAGCGGCGACCACGCCCTCGCTCATGTGATCGCCGACCCGCTCCGCGTCGGGGTCCTCGCCCCGGCCGATCGAGGTGAGGACGTCGCGCTCGGTCACGATCGAGGGGACCGGCATCTCGTCGTCGGCGACCAGCGCCGCACCCGTCCCCCTCTCGACCATCCGTTCCGCCGCTTCGCGCAGCGTGTGCGTCGGGCCGACCGTGAGAACGACCTCCGACATCCCCTCGCTTACCTGCATCCAACGGCCTCCTTCGAACTTTCCGAGATCGTGCGAATCGCCTCAAGCCTACCCGACGAGGGACGTCCCACACGCATGCTGGCCGACGGCGCGGGCATATAGACTCCGGCCGGCTCGCACGCACGCACCATGCCGACCCCGCCGACCCCGATCCGCCTCCTGCTCCTGCTCCTGCTTGCCGCCGTCGCGGCCCTTGCGCTGCCGATATCCGGCTGCGGTACGGGCACGGCCGACGTCGACCGCGGGCGTGAACTCTTCAAACAGAAATGCGCCAGTTGCCACGCCCTCGCCGAGGCCGGCGCGGCCGGCCAGAGCGGCCCCAGCCTCGACCACGCCTTTGCCTCCGCCCGTGCCTCCGGCCAGGGCGACTCGACGATCGAAGGAATCGTCGAAGCCCAGGTCGAGTATCCGCGGCCCAGCACCGACAACCCGGCGGTCTCGATGCCGGCGGACCTCGTCACCGGTCAGGACCTCGACGACGTCGCCGCCTATGTCGCCATGTACGCCGGGGTGCCGGGCGCGGCGCCACCGAAAGTACCGGGTGGCCCGGGGGCCCAGGTCTTCGCCAACAACGGCTGTGGCGGCTGCCACACGCTCGCCGCCGCCGACGCAGGTGGGGTGACCGGACCCAATCTCGACATGTCGCTGACCGGCCAGACCGCGGCGATGATCGAAGAATCAATCGTCGCCCCCGACGCCGAGCTCGTCCAGGGCTATCCCAACGTGATGCCGGACAACTACGAGCAGCTGATCAGTCCGAAAGAACTGAAAGACCTCGTCGCTTACCTCGCCGGATCCGCGGGCAAAGGCGGCGGCTCGAAATAACCCGCGACGGCGGGAGGCGCCTCGGCCAGCCGGGGCTCACTCGCTGGCATCATCCCGCTGATGCGTGAGCGCCTCCAGATCGGGCCGCGGCTCTACGCCAGCGTCGCCGTCGTCGCCCTCGCAGCGCTGGCCTTGATCGTCCTGACCGGCGCCGCGGTGCGCCTCACCGGCTCCGGCCTGGGTTGCCCCGACTGGCCCAAATGCTACGGCCAGACGGTGCCGCCGCTGGAGACGCACGCGGTGATCGAGTACGGCAACCGCCTGCTGACCGGCTTCGTCGGCCTGGCGGTGATCGCCGCCAGCGCACTGGCCTGGTTCCGGCGGCCGTTTCGCGGCCACCTGGCGCTGTTCGGCGCGATGCTGCCGCTCGGCGTCCTCGGCCAGGCGATCCTCGGCGCGCTCGTCGTCAAGTACCACCTGGCGCCCGGCCTGGTCATGTGCCACTTCATCCTCTCGATGCTCTTGCTCGACGCTGCTTTCGCGCTCGCCTGGTGCGCGCGCTACGAACCGGGCGAGCGCCGCGCCTCGAGCGATCGGCTCGGCGTGTGGGCCGTGCGAGCGCTGATCCCGCTCGGCCAGCTGACGATCCTCGCCGGCACGGTCGCGACCGGTTCGGGGCCCCACGCCGGCGCCCACGAGGGCGAGCTGGTCCACCGCTTCGACTTCCAGGGCGTCGAGACGCTCGAGTGGGTTGTGCAGCGTCACTCGGCGATCGCCGCGCTTTTCGGCCTCGCGGCGATCGGCGTTTGGTTGCTGCTGCGACGCCCGGGCGGCGACCGGCGGGCCACCAAGCCGCTGGGCGTGGTGATTGGCCTGCTGGGACTACAGGGCGCCATTGGCGGCATTCAGTGGGCTCTGGAGCTTCCCTCCGAGCTGGTCTGGCTCCACATCGCCCTGGCCACCACCACGTGGCTGGCGATGCTGTGGACGGTCGCCACGGCGGGGCGGCTCACGCAGCGAGAACTCGGTCAGAGAACTGGAGACAGCGAGTCGAGGGATTCGACCGAGGCACCGTCCCCTGCTCTGACCTAGAGCTGAGTGACGATCAGTCCGATCTGCGCGACCAGTAGCCCGACGAGCGCTGCGATCATGGCGGCGGCGAACTGAATCATGGTGCGCTGCATGGCACTTATCTCGGCGCGCAACTCCTTGAACCCGTCGTCCATCCGGCGTGAGATCTCGTCGACTCGCAGGCCGACGGTGTCGACCTTGTAGTTGAGGTGGTCGAGGCGGTCATCGCTCCAGCTAATCCTCATGCCCTCCATGATGCCAGGATTATCAGACAACAGATTTCACGGATGGCGCGCCGAAAGTGCTTTTTCTGCACCGCCTCAATGACGTTTCAGCGTTCTATAGCCATGCAAACCCGCAGCGCAGACAAGGACCAGCATCCACAGAGCGCCGAACAACGGTCTGGTAAGCGCCGTCAGAACGATGATCGAGACGGCCGCCGCCGCGACGATCACGACCCAACGGAAAACCGCCTGCTCGGAGAGGCGCAGCGGCCTAGAGGATGTAGACGCTGACGTAGACGATGATCCACATCACGTCGACGAAGTGCCAGTAGATGCCGGGCACCTCGACGCCGAGATGGTCCTTGGCCGCCGGGCCGAAGTGGCCGCGGAAGGCGCGGATCGTCGCGAAGGTGAGCAGCGCCAGGCCGACGAAGACGTGGGCGCCGTGCAGGCCGGTGAGGCTGTAGAAGATCGAGCCGAAGCCGAAATCGCGGGCGCTGAAGCCGATGTTGACGTACTCGTTGAGCTGGATGAAGAGGAAGGTGGCGCCCAGCAGCCAGGTGAGGACGAGGCCGAGTTTGAGCCCGGCGTGGTTGCCCTTGCGGATCGACTCGAGCGCGTAGTGGATCGTGAAGCTCGAGGAGACGAGGATCGCCGTGTTGACGCCGGCGACGGCGACTGGCAGCTCGAAGGGCTCCGGCGGCCAGCCGGGCGGATCGACGACGACCCGCAGGAAGAAGTAGGCGGCGAAGAAGGCGCCGAACAGCATGATCTCCGAGACGATGAAGAGCAGGATCCCCAGGGTCTGGCGGTCGATCCGCGAGCTCTGATGTGCCTCGGGCGGGCCATGATGGTGCTCGTCATGAGCGTGGCCGAGTGCGACGCTTGCGCTCTCCATCAGGCTACCTCCCCCTCGGCGACCGCGGCGGCAACCGCCGTCGCCGGCCGGCCGACCTCGAGGTGCTCGACCTGCTTGTCGGTGATCTCGCGCGTGCGGCCGACCAAATCCTCGTCGAGCCAGCGCGAGCTCTCGCCCGCGAAGGTCGAGATCAGCACCTCATCGACCTGGTAGTGCTCGATCGCGTTCTGGACGGCGTGGAAAGGATCCGGACTCATCGGCTGGCCGGTGGCGTCTATGTCCGCCCGGTACAGCTCGGCGAGCGTCGAAGCGAGGTCTCGGACTATCTCGGCTTCAGAGACGTCATCGGCACGCGGGCAGACGATCGTGTAGCGATGAGGGTGGCCGGCGGCCCGCTCCTTCAACCGGCTGACGAGATCGGGTGCGGCAACGGTCTGAGTGGCAACGACGAGGGTGTGGCTTTTCTCCCAGCTGATCGAGTCGTCAACGATCCGCACGGGGATGTGGGTGACGGCGACCTCGGGCTCGAAGCGGCCCCTGGCCCACTCGACCAAGTCCTTGCGGGTGAAGCCGAAGCGCGTCTCGTTGCGGCAGGAAAGCAGGACCTCGCCCGGCTCGTGGGCGCGGACCGCGTCGTCTAGGGCAAGCGCCGGGTCGCGGTCCATCACCTCGCCGACCGACTCAATTCCGTACTCGGCGAGGATCGACATCGTCACCTGGACCCGGGCGCGAGCCGCGTCGCGCAGCTCGCCGGAGTCGATCAGCTGCCCGACGGCCGGCTGGTTCTGCGGCGCTGCCACGGCCACGAACGGCACCTTGTCGGCCCGCTCGGCGACCGCTTTCAGCAGCTTGCGCCCGCCGGCGACCTCATTGAGGAAGACCAGCAGCGGCCGGCCGTCGGCAGTGGCGTCGCTCACGACACGACCTCGCGCGGGCCCGCGGTGGTCGTCTCCGGCTCCTTCTCCTCGGCGCCGTCGCCAGCCATGATCGCGTGTTTGGCGCCCGGAACACCGAACTCGTAGGGACCGCCGACGACGCGCGGGATCTCGTCGAAGTTGAAGATCGGCGGCGGCGAGGAGACCTGCCACTCGATCGTCTTCGCCCGCCAGGGGTTCGCGCCGGCGCGCGGCCCGTACTTCCAGCTGACGATCATGTTGTAGAGGAAGACCAGCTGGGCGGCGCCAAGCATGAAGGCAAAGACGCTGATCAACAGGTTCCAGTCGCCGAACTGGGCCGAGTAGTCGGCGACGCGCCGCGGCATCCCGTCCATGCCGACCCAGTGCATCGGGATGAACGTGCCCCAGGTCCCGACCAGCGTCCCCCAGAAGTGGAAGCGGCCGAGTCGCTCGTCGTACATCCGCCCCGTCATCTTCGGGAACCAGTGGTAGACGCCGGCGAAGATCGTGAACACCGAGCCACCGAAGAGCACGAAGTGGATGTGCGCGACGACGAAGTAGGTGTCGGAGACGTGGATGTCGATCGGGATCATCCCGAGCATCACGCCGGAGATCCCGCCGATCGTGAAGGTGGCGATGAATCCGAGGGCGAAGAGCATGGAAGTCGACTTG
>DASTYR010000019.1:0-3598 GCA_035764795.1 Solirubrobacterales bacterium
AGCGAGTGGCTGGCCCGTCGATAGTCTCGATTGCCTCCCAGACATTCGAGATGTCGATGCTGACCCCCATGTCGTAGGTCGGGAACTCCACGCGCTCCTCATTCGATCGGTTCATAAGACCGGCCCGAATCAGATCGTTCACCGCCTCACTGAGGCCGAGGCCCTGCTCGCGCCGGAGCTTCTCCACCCCGGCGGCAACATCGTCGGAAAGATTTACGGTCGTGCGCATACACCGAGGGTAGCATCATGATGCGGCTCGAATAGCATCAGGATGACGTCTCTGGCCGAGCCCCCCGCGCCCGCCGCTCTTCCTCCAGCCTCTTGCGCAGCCCCAAGAAGTAGTCGGCGCCGCTGATCGCCGTCACCGCTACCGCCAGGTAGACCAACACGTCGACCCAAACCGGCGATGGGTTGGCGGCGATCAGGGCGAAGACGGCGGCGATCTGCAGGACGGTCTTCAGCTTGCCGAGCCAGCTGGCGGAAATGACGACGCCGCGCTCCGCCGCGACGGCGCGCAGGCCGGTCACGGCCACCTCGCGGGCGATGATCACCATCGCCACCCACGCCTGCAGGCGATCGAGCGAGACAAGTGACAGCAACGCCGCCGTGATCAGCAGCTTGTCGGCACGCGGGTCCATCAGTTTGCCGAAGGTCGTGACCGAGTCGCGCGAGCGGGCGAAGTAACCGTCGAGGCCGTCGGTGAGCGCAGCCAGCGCGAAGACCGCCGCCGCGAGCGCGTCGCCGTTCGGCGTCTCCCCCAGCAGCGCGACGACCACCACCGGCACCGCGAGGATGCGCAGCAGAGTGAGGACGTTGGCGAGGTTGAGCGGGAACATGCCGCTTACTTACCCGGCGCGGTCCTCGCGGCGTCGCGCTTCGCGAAGAAGTCCTCCCCCTCGACGCTGACGTGTGGCACCAGTCGGTCGAGTGGTCCGGGTAGCCACCAGGCCCAGCGTCCGAGCAGAACCATCACCGCCGGCACCAGCAGGCAGCGGACCAGGGTCGAGTCGATCGCGATCGCCACCGCCAGGCCGACGCCGAACTCCTTGACGATCGGGTTGCCGCTGAGCACGAAGCTGGTGAAGACGCAGACCATGATCGCCGCCGCCGAGGTGATGACGCGGCCGGTGTTGGCGAGGCCTTCGATCACCGCCCGGTTGGGATCGCCATGCGCTCTGTAGTGCTCGCGCATCTGCGTCAGCAGGAAGACCTCGTAGTCCATCGAGAGGCCGAAGAGGATCGCGAACATCAAGAGCGGCACGAAGCTGACAATCGGGATCGCATGGTCGAGGCCGATCAGCGAGGAGGCCCAGCCCCACTGGAAGACGGCGGTGACGACGCCGTAGGCGGCGGCCACCGAGAGCAGGTTCATCGCCGCCGCCTTGATCGGCACCAGCAGCGAGCGGAAGGCGAGCAGCAGGACGAAGAAGCTGAGCCCGACGACGATCGCGATCATCAGCGGCAGCTTGTCGGAGATCTGGGCGGCCAGGTCGATGTAGCCGGCGGTCTGGCCGCCGACGTAGGCGGAGCCGCCCGTCCCGGCCATCGCCGTCGGAATCGTCTGTTCGCGCAGCGTTTCGACCAGTGAGACCGTCTCGTCCTTCCAAGCGGCCGAGCGCGGCACGACCGTGAAGACGGCGACGGTCCCCTGCTTGTCGAGGTTGGGCGGCGAGACGGCGGCGACGTCGCCGCGGGCGCCGATCGCCTTCTGCAGCCCCGGCAACGCCGCTTTGGCGTCTTGGGGGGTTTGGAACTTCGAGGCGATCAGCAGCGGGCCGTTGTAGCCGGGACCGAACCCTTCGTCGAGCCCTTCGAATGCCTGCCGCGCGGTCGTGTCCTTCGGCAGGGCGCTGGTGTCGTTCTGGCCGAGCTCCAGGTCCAGCAGCGGAATCGCGAGGACGATCAGGACGGCGAGGGCAGCGACGGTCGAGCGCCAGGGCCGGTCGGCGACCCCTCGCGCCCAGCGCCTCCAGCCGTGCGGCTCGGCGTCGTCGGGGTGGGTCTTGCCGAGGTGGACCCGCAACGAGTCGATGCGCGGGCCGAGCGCGCCGAGCAGCGCCGGCAGCAGGGTGCTCGCCGCGCAGACGGCGATAACGACGGCGATCGCTGCGGTGAAGCCGAGCGTGGTGACAAGCGGTATGCCGGCGAAGGCGAGCGAACAGAGGGCGATGACCACGGTGAAGCCGGCGAAGACGACGGCGCCGCCGGCGGTCGCGGTCGCCCGCGCGATCGACTCGCGCAGCTCCATCCCTTCGCGGAGCTGCAGTTTGTGGCGGGTGACGACGAAGAGGGCGTAGTCGATCCCGACACCCAGGCCGATCATCGTCGCCAGCGTCGTCGCGACGCTTGGAATCTGCAGCACGCCCTCGAGCAGGCGGATGATCGAGAGCGCACAGGCGAGGCCGATGACGGCGGAGACGATCGGCAGCGCCATCGCGGTCGCGGTACCGAAGGCGAAGAGGAGGATGATCACCGCGGCGGCGAGGCCGATCGCGTCGCTGGTCTCGGTCGACGGTTTCGAGAGCTGCTGGCCGACGTAGCCGCCGACGGACGTCTCGAGGCCGGCGGCTTCCGCCGGTGCCGCAGCGTCGAGAACCGCTTCCGCCTCGTCCTCGGTCAGCTCGCCGGGGCCGGTCGAGAGGTAGACGGGGATGTAGGCGACCTTGCGGTCCTTGCTGAGGAAGGCAGCGCCCTGGCGACTGAGCGGATCGACCGCCGAGTTGACGTCTGGCAGGGCGCGCAGCCGCTTCGCCGTGGCGCTCACCGCCTGCGCGGACTTCGAGTCGGTCAGCTTGCCCTGCGGCGCGACCAGGACGAGTGGATTGCTGCCGAACGCCTGCGCCGGCAGGTTGTCTTCGAGCAGTTCGGTGGCGACGGTGGAGTCGGTGCCCGGCAGGGTCAGGTTGTCGTTGGTCCTGCTCGCCTGCGACTGGCCGACCACGACGAGGCCGGCGGCGAGCAACACCCAGGCCGCGATCGTGGCCCAGTGGTGCCGCGAGCAAAAGCGCCCGAGCGCGTAGAGGGCGGCGGTCACGTCGCGATCATCTCGCGCCGGGCGGCGGCTCTTCGCCCGAGTCGAATCCCTCGGCGGCCGACTCCAGCGCCGAGGCGCCCAATTGCTGGCGCAACACCACCAAGTGCTGGGCGTGGCCCGCGGCGAGCGAGGCGGTGAGCGTGCGCGGGGCCGAAGTGAATAGGAGCGGAGCAGCGTCCAAGGAAGCCGCGAGCCCGGCGCCCTCGAGCGCGTAGAGACGGCCCAGTAGCTCCGGCTGGCCCTTGAGGCGGCGCAGGTCGACGTCTACAGGCTCCGCTTCATCCCTGCCGCCGAGGCCCCGCAGCGCCTTGGCGATCGCATCGACGTATTCCTGCTGGTGGGCCCGGAAGCGACGGGCGACGGCGTGGCCGCTGCCCGAAAGCGCCGGCATCGCCTCGGTGTAGGCGTCGAGCAGCTCGCGCTCCTGCGCGAGCGCCGTGTTCAGGTGCTCCGCGTCCGACCCCTTTTCGGGATCCGTCTCAGCCCCCTGCCCGCTCTTGCCGCAACCGCCGAGCAGGAGGGCGAAGCAGGCCACAAGCAGCAAGACGGCGCGGCTGTCGCCGC
>DASTYR010000020.1:0-9101 GCA_035764795.1 Solirubrobacterales bacterium
CCTGAAGCCGTAGTCCTCGAGCGCCCACGGCGCGTGCTCGCGCGAGGAGCCGCAGCCGAAGTTGGCGCCGGTGACGAGGATCGGGTTCGGCTCCAGCTTTATCTCGCCGTCGCGGATCCAGTCGTAGAAGAGGAACTCGCCGAAGCCGGTCCGCTCGACCCGCTTGAGGAACTGCTTGGGGATGATCTGGTCGGTGTCGACGTCGGCGCGGTCGAGCACCGAGACCTTGCCCTCGATTACGTCCACAGGTCTCATCTCAGCTCCAATCCCTGATGTCTACGAAGTGGCCCTCGATGGCTGCGGCGGCGGCCATCTTGGGGCTGACCAGATGGGTCCTGCCGCCCTTGCCCTGACGCCCCTCGAAGTTGCGGTTCGAGGTCGAGGCGCAGCGCTCGCCTTCCAGCAGCGTGTCCGGGTTCATGCCGAGGCACATCGAGCAACCCGCGTCGCGCCATTCGAAGCCGGCCGAGCGGAAGACGTCGTCGAGTCCCTCCTCTTCGGCGGTCGCCTTGACCTGCTGGGAGCCAGGGACGACCATCGCCCTCACCGAGCTGGCGACCTTGCGGCCGTCGACGACGCTCGCCGCCTCGCGCAGATCCTCGATGCGCGAGTTGGTGCAGGAGCCGATGAAGACGCGTTCCGGGCGCACCTCGGTCATCGGCGTGCCGGGCTCCAGCGCCATGTAGGCGAGGGCACGCTCCGCCGCCTCGCGGTCGGCCGGCGACTCCATCGCGGCCGGATCGGGAACGGCGTCGGTCACCTGGACGACCATTCCCGGCGTCGTCCCCCAGGTCACCATCGGCGAGATCGCGGCGGCGTCTATCCCGACCTCGGCGTCGAAGCTCGCGCCGGGGTCGGTCGGCAGCCCTCTCCACCGCTCCACCGCCGCATCGAAGTCGGCCGGCGCCGCGGGCTTGCCGCGCACCCACTCGAAGGTGGTCTCGTCGGGAGCGATCATTCCGGCGCGACCGCCCCCCTCAATCGTCATGTTGCAGATCGTCATCCGGCCCGGCATCGAGAGCGACTCGATCGCCGGCCCGGCGTACTCGACGGCGTGACCGACCATGCCGCCCGTTCCGAGGCGGCCGATCGTCGCCAGGATCAGGTCCTTGGGGGTGACCCCCGGGCTCAGCGCGCCCTCGTAGCGGATCCGCATCGTCTTCGGTCGCTTCTGGACCAGGCACTGGGTGGCCAGCACGTGCTCGACCTCCGACGTCCCGATGCCGAAGGCGAGCGCGCCGAAGGCGCCGTGGGTGGAGGTATGGCTGTCGCCGCAGACGATCGTCATGCCCGGCTGCGTCACGCCCAGCTCGGGTCCGATCACGTGGACGATCCCCTGGCGGTCCGAGCCCAGCGAGTAGACGGGGATGCCGAACTCCTCGCAGTTGCGCTCCAGCGTCTCGACCTGGACGCGCGAGAGCTGGTCGGCGATCAGGCGCGCCGCCTTGGTGCCGTCGGTCGGCACGTTGTGGTCGGCGGTTGCCAGCGTCTTGTCGGGGCGGCGAACCTTGCGACCCGCCAGCCGCAGCCCGTCGAAGGCCTGCGGCGAGGTGACCTCGTGGACGAGGTGGAGGTCCATGTAGATCAGCCCGTCGCCGACCTCGTGGGCCTCCCAGATCTTGTCGAACATCGTCTTCGGCATCGGTGCTAGCTCCTCCTCAGTCCTGCGGCGATCACGGCGAGGAACTCGGCCTCCTCGTCGCCTTCGTTCTCGAAGTGGTGCGGTAGATCGGCGTCGAACGTTACGGCGTCGCCCTCGCGCAGCTCGTGGCGGGTCCCGTCGACGACCAGTGCCACGATTCCTTGCAGGACGACCGCGGTCTCGCGGCTACCCGGCTCGTGCATCGGGGGGTCGTCGCGCCCGCCAGTCGTCGCGCCCGGCCGCAAGCTGTGCAGCGAGACGTCGGCACGCTGACCCGGCAGCGGCGGCGTCAGCTCCTCGACGCAGTGTCCGCCGCGGGCCGAGCGCCGCCTCGATCCAACACGGCTGACGACGACGTGCTGGCCCTCGTCGAGCCGCAGCAGCTGCGAAAGGGTCAGGTCCAGCCCGGTGGCGATCTTCGCGGCGACGGCAAGCGTCGGGCTCGTCTCGCCGCGCTCGACCTGCGAGAGCATGGGCGCGCTTACGTCGCTCCTGGCCGCCAGGTCGCGGAGCGATAGGCCCATTGCGTCGCGCAGCGCGCGGACGCGAGGCCCGATTGTCGGGGTGCTGCGCGTCGGCGCGTCGTCCAGCGCCGGCGGGTGTGCCCAGGTGACCACGTCTGTACGTTATCACGGACGCTTGTATATGGATCCGCCCGGGTAGCCGCTCGCGAATGGCGCTGACCCTGATCCTCGACGTCGACGGCACCCTCGTCGACACCAACTACCACCACGCGATCGCCTGGCAACGCGCCTTCCGCGCTCACGGTCACGCTCACGGTCATTCCGTTCCCGCCTGGAAGATCCATCGCCACGTCGGCATGGGCGGCGACCAGTTCGTCCCCGCCCTGCTCGGCGAGGAGGTCGACGCCGACCACGGCGAGGAGCTCCGCGTCGGCCATGGCAGGGCCTACATGGCGATGATCGACGAAGTCGAGCCGCTTCCCGGGGCCCGCGAGCTGCTGACGGAGCTGGCCGGCGAAGATCTCTCCGTCGTCCTCGCCAGCTCGGCGAAGCAGGAGGAGGTAGACCACTACCTGGACCTGCTCGGCGCCCGCGATCTGGTCAGCGGCTGGACGACCGCGGCCGACGTCGAGCAGACCAAGCCGGAGCCGGACCTGATCAAGGCTGCGATGGAGAAGGGCGGCGAGGGGCCCTGGTTGATGGTCGGCGACTCGGTCTGGGACGTGCGCGCCGCCGCCAACGCCAGCGTGCCGACGCTCGGCGTTCTCAGCGGCGGCTTCTCAGAGGAAGAGCTGCGCGATGCCGGCGCCGCCGCTGTGGTCGAGTCGGTCGCCGCTCTTCGCGGAAAGCCAGAGGCCCTCATCGAGCTCGCCACCTGAGGGCCCGCCCCGACAGGACGGAACGTCTTGTACTTTTTCCGCGGAGACGTCCTGGGACCGCCAGCCACTGTCTTCGGAAAAAGTTAAGTGAAGTCCTGTCGGGGCGGGCTCTACGGCCCCGGCGTGCGCTCGACGGCCGCCTCGGCGGTGGCCGCCTCCGCCTCGCGGATCGCGGCGCCCTCGAGCGCGTTGGAGAGCGCCCGCACGTAGGCGCGCGCGGAGGCCTCGAGGATGTCGGTGGCGACGCCCTGGCCGGTGGCGAGGCGGCCGGCGACACGCAGCATCACGCTTACCGCGCCGAGGGCGTCCTCCCCCCCGGTCACCGCCTCGACCGTGTACTGGCGCAGCTCGCACTCCGTTCCGGTCGCCTTCTGGATCGCGTGGAAGATCGCGTCGACCGGGCCGTCGCCGCTCGACTCGCCGACGGCCTCCTCACCCGAGGGCAGCTTCACTGCGACCCGCGCCAGCGGCTCGCGTCGCGAGCCCGCCTCGACCTCGAACCAGGCCAGCTCGTGGGCGTCGGAGCGCTCGCGCATCTCGTCGGAGACGATCGCCTCGAGGTCGAGTGCGGTCACCTGCTTCTTGCGGTCGGCGATCTCCTTGAAGCGCTTGAAGGCGGCGTTCAGCGCGTTGCCCTCAACCTGGAAGCCGAGCTGCTCGAGCGCGTCGCGCAGCGCGTGGCGGCCGGAGTGCTTGCCGAGCACGATTGAGTTGGACTCCAGGCCGACTTCGGTCGCGTCCATGATCTCGTAGGTGCTGCGCTCCTTCAGCACGCCGTCCTGGTGGATGCCGGACTCGTGCGCGAAGGCGTTGCGACCGACGACCGCCTTGTTCGGCTGCACGGGGTAGCCCGTCAAGCGCGAGACCATGCGGCTCGTGCGCGCCAGCTCGCGGCTCTCGAGGCCGGTGCTGAGCCCGTGCGCGTCGGCGCGGGTCTGGATCAGCATCACGATCTCCTCCAGCGAGCAGTTGCCGGCGCGCTCGCCGATCCCGTTGACCGCGCACTCGACCTGGCGAGCGCCGGCCAGCACGCCCGCGTAGGAGTTGGCGACTGCCATGCCGAGGTCGTCGTGGCAGTGGACGGAGGTCTCCACCTCGCGCAGCGACGGCGCCAGCTCGTAGAGGCGGCGGAAGTACTCCGCGTACTCCTCGGGCGTCGTGTAGCCGACCGTGTCGGGGATGTTGACGACGGTCGCGCCCTCCTCGACGGCGATCGCGCAGACCTCGGCGGTGAACTCGACGTCGGCCCGCGTCGCGTCCATCGGCGAGAACTCGACGTCCTCGCAGTACGACTTGGCCAGCGCGACCGCCGCCCTGGCCTGGCCCTTGACGTCGTCGCGGTCGGTCTGCAGCTGGTGCTCGATGTGGATGTCGGAAGTGGAGATGAAGGTGTGGATGCGTGGCCGGGCGGCGTCGCGGATCGCCCCCCAGGCGGCGTCGATGTCGGCCTTGTGGGTGCGGGCGAGTCCACAGATCGTCGGCCCCTCGACGCCGCGGGCGATTGCCTCGACCGCCTCGAAGTCACCGGGCGAGGTGATCGGGAAGCCAGCCTCGATCACGTCGACGCCGAGCCGCGCCAGCTGCTGGGCGATCTCGACCTTCTCGGCCGTATTGAGCGAGATTCCGGGCGACTGCTCGCCGTCTCGTAGCGTCGTGTCGAAGATGTGGACGCGATTCGCGTCAGCTGCGGGTTCCACGGGCGTTACCTCCTTCTCCTTATTGAACCGAATGACCTTGTCTCTCGCGGCTATCGCGCCGCCCAGCGCTATTCCCCCCGAAGGGGGAGGAGAAGGAGAAGCGCCAGGCTGTCGAGCCGGGGGGTCATGCGGTTCCCGCAGGTTAGCGCACGTGATGGAGCCCGCATTAGAACCTGAGACAGGTTCTAAGCTGCGCGCCGATGAACGAGGTGCCGCGCAAGACCTGGCTCGCGCTACTGGCCATGGGGATCAGCGTGGTGGTGATCGCCAACGACTTCTCGGCGATCAACGTCGCCCTGCCGACGATGGAGCGGGACTTCGACACCAACGTCAACACGATCCAGTGGGTGATCAACGCCTACGCTCTGACCTTCGGCGTGCTGATCGTGACCGGCGGCCGCCTCGCCGACATGTTCGGCCGCCGCCGCGCCTTCTTCGTCGGCACCGCGATCTTCGCCTCGATGTCGGCGCTTGGCGGCGCCGCACCTTCGGAGGCCTGGTTAATCGGCAGCCGGGTCCTGATGGCGATCGGCGGGGCCCTGATGTGGCCGGCGATCCTCGGCATGACCTACGAGCTACTGCCCGAAGAGAAGGCCGGCCTGGCCGGCGGGATCATCATCGGCGCCGCGGGGCTGGGAAATGCGCTCGGGCCACTGATCGGTGGCGTCCTCACGGACCTGCTCAGCTGGCGCTGGGTCTTCTTCGTCAACGTGCCGATATCGGTCGTCGCGGTTGTCATCACCTACTACCTGGTGAAGATCGACGAGCCGGACAGTGGCCGGCAGCGAATCGACTACGCAGGAATCGCCGCGCTCTCGATTGGCCTGGTGTCGTTGCTGGTCGCCCTCGACCAGGTCGACGACTGGGGCTGGGGCGACCCCAAGACGATCGGGCTCCTGGCCCTCTCGGCGCTGCTGGTGATCTCGTTCCTGCCGATCGAGCGGCGAGCCGGCGCGAGCGCCCTGATCCCGCGCGACGTGATCCGCAACGAGAGCTTTCGCGCCTCCTGTCTGGCGATCCTCTTCATGTCGGCCACCTTCTTCGCCGCCCTTCTGTATCTGCCTCAGTTCATGCAGAAGCACCTCGGCTACACGCCGCTCGAGGCGGGCCTGGGGATGCTGCCCTTCCTCGCCACCTTCGCCCTCGTCTCTTTCGTCGCCGGGCCGCTCTACGAGCGGCTCGGGGCAAAGATCCTCGTCTCGGTCGGCTCCGCCTGCATCGCGGTCGCGCCGCTGCTCTTCTCGCTGGTCGACGAGGGCTCGGGCTACGGCTCGCTGGTCCTCGGCATGGTCGTCCTGGGGACCGGGATCGGCAGCTTCTACCCCACCGCGACGACGGCGGGTGTCACCTCGGTCGACGAGTCGCAGACCAGCCTCGCCGGTGGCATCGTCTACATGTTCCAGATTGCCGGCGGCTCGATCGGGCTCGGGTTGACGACGACCGTCTTCTCCTCGCAGGACAGCTTCGTCGATGGCATCCAAGCGGCCTTCCGGCTCGACGCGGCCCTCGCCCTCGTCGGCTTCCTGATCGCCCTCTTCTTCGTCGGCGGGCGGCTGGTCGGCAGTCGCCGCGAGGCGACCGAGACCGCCTGACCTCTAAGGCCGCTCGCCCGCGGCGGAAGGCTTGCCCGCTCGCTGGCGAACTCGGTCCGCGCCCGCTCCCGGCTTGACGACGTCCTTGCCCGGACCGGTGAGGATCAGGTCGTCGCCGGGACCCGCCACCTGGACGTCGTTGCCGGCCGAGCCGACCAGCACGTCCGCCCCACCGCCACCCATCAGCAGGTCGTCGCCGCTGCCGCCGATCAGCTTGTCGGCGCCGCGCCCTCCCGCCAGGATGTCGTCGCCCGATCCCCCGCGCATCGTGACCGGGATCGTCACCTGGTTGCTGACCGAGATTCGGTCGTCGCCGCCGTCGGCATTGACTTCGAAGCCGGCGATCTTGACCGCCGGGCAGATCAGCTCGTTGGGATTGCCTTCCGGGTTGGAGCAGACGTTGCCGCCGACTTCGAGCGGCACTATCGAGTCGATCACGTAGTCGCGCCCGTCGGGCGTCAACCAGATGTGGATCGTGTTGGAGGCGGCGCCGCCGGCGAGCAGCACGTTGTAGGCAGCGGGCGCCGACATGGCCGGCGCGAGCACGGCGAGCAACATCACCGAGATGAGAAGCGCTTTCTTCACCATGGAGACAACATCATGGCGGCGCGTACGTTGCGGCGGGGGTCCGCCTCAGAGATCGACCGAGCGCCCGACGCTGAAGCCGTCGAGCTCGAGGATCCGGCCAATCGTCTCCTCGCGAACCGCTGCGTCCGTGGTCAGCGCCATCACCGCCTGCTCGCCACCGGCAGAGGCGCCGACCGCAGCCGAGACGATGTTCACTCCCTCCTCGCCGAACATGGTTCCGACCCGGCCGATCATCCCCGGTTGGTCGGCGTAGCGGAAGACCGTCAGGTGATCGGCGAACGGCAGGTAGAAGCTCTCGTCCCAAACCGAGACGAGGTACGGCTCGTTGCGGGGTCCGACACCGGTTCCCGAGACCTCGGCCGCGTCGGCCTCGGGGCCGAGCCGGACGGTGACGAGCTCGGTGAAGTCCTCAGTCCCACTGTCCTTCGTCTCGACCAGCTCGATTCCCCGCTCCTCCGCCATCTGCGGCGCGTTGACCAGGTTGACCGGCTCCTCGGTATGGCCGGAGAGGACGCCGACCAGGACGGCGATCCCCAGCAACCGCGTGTCGTAGGAGGCGATGCGGCCGCGAAACTCGACCGCGACGCGGTCGACCGAGCCATCGCCCAGGCCCTGCGCCAGCCGGCCGAGCTTTTCGCAGAGCGGTACGAACGGGGCCAGCGCCTCCATCTCCTCGGGGCGCACGGCGGCGATGTTGACCGCGTTGGTGACGACACCGCCGCTGAGCGCCGCGGTGACCTGTTCGGCGGTGACGACGCCGGCGCGGTCCTGAGCCTCGGCGGTGGAGGCGCCGAGGTGAGGCGTGACGACGACGTCGCCGCGCTCAAAGATCGGATGCTCGGTGAAGGGCTCCGCCGGAAAGACGTCGAGCGCGGCGCCGCCGAGCTTGCCGGACTCGAGGCCGGCAAGCAGCGCATCGAGGTCGACCAGCTCGCCACGGGCGCAGTTGACGACGCGGGCGCCGTCCTTCATCGATGCGATCGCCTCCGAGTCGATCAGGTTCACCGTCTCGGGCGTCTTCGGCACGTGGAGGGTCACGACATCGGCACGGCCGAGCAGGTCGTCGAGCTCCGAGACCCCCTCGACCCCAAGTTCGCGGAAGCGCTCCGCCGAGACGAACTTGTCGAAGGCGAGGACCTCCATCTCGAATGCCTGGGCGCGGCGGGCGACGAGCTGGCCGATGCGGCCGAAACCGATCACGCCCAGGGTCTTGCCGTAAAGCTCGGACCCCTTGAAGCGCGAGCGCTCCCAAGCCCCGCCGGCGAGGCTGCCGTGCGCCTGAGGTACGTTGCGGTAGAGGGCCAGCGCCAGCGCCAGCGTGTGCTCGGCGGCAGCGACCGAGTTCGATTCAGGCGCGTTGGCGACGATGATGCCGCGGCGAGTTGCGGCCGGAATGTCGACGTTGTCGACTCCGGTGCCGGCGCGTCCGATCACCTTGAGGCGCTCGGCCCGCTCGATCAGGTCGGCGGTGACCTGAGTCGCGGAACGGACGAGGATCGCGTCATAGCCGCCGATCGCCTCGCGCAGCTCCTCCTCGGACATCTCGAGGCCTAGATCGACGTCGAAGCTCTGGCGCAGCAAATCCACGCCCGAGTCGGCGATCTTCTCCTTGACCAGGACCCTCATCGCCGTGCCTCCGGCGCGTTCTCGATGACCCAGTCGACGCAGGCCGTGAGCGCCTCGACGTCGCTCGGCTCGACCGTCGGGAACATCCCGATCCGCAGCTGGTTGCGACCCAGCTTGCGGTAGGGCTCGACGTCGACGATGCCGTTCGCCCGCAGGGCGGCTGCGATTGCCGCCGCGTCTACCCCGTCGGCGAAGTCGATCGTGCCGACGACGAGCGATCGCTTGGCGGGGTCGGCGACGAAGGGCGTGGCGAACTCGCTGCGCTCGGCCCAGCCGTAGAGATGACCCGATGAGGCCCGGGTGCGCTCCACGCACCACTCGAGGCCGCCGTTGCCGAGCATCCATTCGATCTGGTCGGCCAGCAGCAACAGAGTTGCCAGCGCCGGCGTGTTGTAGGTCTGGTTCTTGCGCGAGTTTTCGATCGCCGTCGGCAGAGAGAGGAAGGCCGGCTGCCAACGACCCGCGGCGCCGTCGAGCTCCTGTGCTCGCGCCACCGCGGCAGGGCTGAGCAGCGCCAGCCAGAGCCCGCCGTCGCCACCGAAGCCCTTCTGCGGAGCGAAGTAGTAAGCGTCGGCCTGGCTGGCGTCGAGCGGCAGGCCGCCGGCGCCGGAGGT
>DASTYR010000021.1:0-2551 GCA_035764795.1 Solirubrobacterales bacterium
CCCGCGCCAGCCGCTCGTCGGGCTCGTACTTGACCTCGGTCTTCTTGAACATCATTGAGAGGAAGTTCTCGGCAAAGTTGAGGTCGTTGTCCGCGTAGACGTAGGGCAGGCCGCGGTTGTGCCGGTAGGAGAAGGCGGCGAGGGTCGGCATCTTGGCGATCAGCCGCACAGCCGCCATGTAGCGCTCCTCTTCGTCTTCGATGTCCTTGGCGCCCGGGTAGAAGGTCGAGAGCGCCCCGACCCCGGCGAGCAGCATCCCCATCGGGTGGGCGTCGTAGCGGAACCCTTTGAAGAATTCCTTCAGGTCCTCGTGGACGAAGGTGTGGTGGGTGATGTCGAAGACCCAGCGATCGAGCTGCGACTGGGTGGGCAGCTCGCCGAAGATCAGCAGGTAGGCGACCTCGAGGAAGGTGGAGCGCTCACAGAGCTGCTCGATCGGGTAGCCGCGATGCTGCAGGACGCCGGCTTCGCCGTCGATGAAGGTGATCGCCGAACGGCAGGAGGCCGTGTTGGTGAAGGCCGGGTCGTAGGCCATCATCCCGAATTCGTCCTCGTCGACTTTGATCTGGCGCAGGTCCATCGCCCGCACGGTGCCGTCGCTGATCGGCAGCTCGTAGGTGCGGCCGGTCCGGTTATCGGTAACGGTCAGGGACTCCGAGCCGGTGGCGGCCCCCCCGTTGGCGGCTTCTGCGGTCTGCTGCTCGGTGGCCATCACCCTCCTTCGAGCTCAACGTCGCGACTGGAGGAGCCAGTATCGCAGTTCGGATTGGCTGGCCTGTGACCGTCCGGAGAAGTGCGGGGCGCCTTTCAGGCGCCGGCCGGCAGCGGCTCGAAGCGGGTCATCGCGATCAGGTCGCCGAAGCGCTCGTCGATCTCCTCACGCGTCAGGCGGGCCACCCGCTCGGTGCCGAACTCCTCGACGTTGAAGGAGGCGAGCACGGTTCCGTATCCCATCGCCCGCCGCAGGCTCGCCTCGTCGATCTCGCCCTCGTGGCTGTCGAGATAGCCGAGGAAGCCGCCGGCGAAGCTGTCGCCGGCGCCGGTCGGGTCGCGCACGTCCTCGAGCGGAAAGCCGGGTAGCGCGAAGAAGCTGTCGCCGCTGAAGAGGGCGGCGCCGTACTCGCCCTGCTTGGCGACGACGGCGCGCGGGCCGCGCTCCATCACGGCGCGAGCGGCCCGGGCGAGGTTCGACTCCCCGGTCAGCTGGCGGATCTCGGCGTCGTTGACGATCACGCAGTCGACCTCGGCGATCGCCGCCAGCAGCGAGTCCTTGGCGGTATCGATCCAGAGGTTCATCGAGTCCAGCGCGCAGAAGCGGGCGCCGGGGCACTGGGCGCGGACCTGCCGCTGCAGGTCGGGCTGGATGTTGGCGAGGAAAAGAACGTCGGCGGCCTTGGAGTCCTCGGAGAGCTTGGGCTCGAACTCGCCGAAGACGCCGAGCTGGGTGTCCTCGGTATGGGCGACGTTGAGGTCGAAGTCGTAGCGGCCACGCCAGAAGAACGACTTGCCTCCCTCGACCCGCTCGACGTCGCCGGTGTGGACGCCACGGCGCTCGAGCACCTCGAACTCGGCGGCACCGAAGTCGTCGCCAACCGGCCCGACCGGCCGCACCTCGGTGAAGAAGCTGGCGGCGAGCGAGAAGTGGACGGCGGTCCCGCCGAGCATGCGGTCGCGCTCGCCAAAAGGCGTCTTTACAGAGTCGAAGGCGATCGATCCAACAACCGTGAGCGACATGGGCCTGGAGCGTATAGACCCCCATATCCGACCGTCACTATGGTTCGGCGCCGAATGAAGGCGATCCAGATCGAGGAGTTCGGCGGGCCGGAGAAGCTTCGGTACGTAGATGTCGACGACCCGCAGCCGGCGGAGGGAATGGTCGTGGTGGACGTGGCGCGGGCGGGAATCAACTTCGCCGACACCCACGCCACCCGTAACGACTACCTGGCGGAGCAGTCGTTGCCGCTTATCCCGGGAGCTGAGGTGAGCGGGCGTACGGAGGACGGCCGCCGGGTCGCGGCGATCCTGCCGTCCGGCGCCTACGCGCAGAGGGTGGCCGCGCCCGAGGGCTTCCTGATCCCGGTCCCCGACGAGGTAGACGACGACCGCGCCGCAGGACTGCTGCTGCAGGGACTGACCGCGATGGCGCTGGTGCGACGCTGCGCGCGCCTCGAGCAGGGCGAGACGGTCGTGGTCGAGGCGGCGGCCGGCGGCACCGGCTCGCTCTCGGTGCAGATCGCCAAGCGGGCCGGCGCGCGGGTGATCGGGCTCGCCTCGAGCGCCGAGAAGCGAGCCTTGGTCGAACGGCTGGGTGCCGATGCCGCGGTGGATTCCCGCGCCGACGACCTCAAGGCCGAGATCCTCGCTGCCAACGACGGCGAGCGTGTGGACGCCGTGCTTCACATGAGCGGTGGAGATGCCTTCGACGCCGAGCTCTCCGCGCTCGCGCCGCTCGGCCGCATGGTCGTCTTCGGAATCGCCTCGCGCGAGCAGCGCGAGATCTCGACCGCGCGCCTGCTGCGCGGCTCCAAGGCGGTGATCGGCTTCTGGCTCG
>DASTYR010000022.1:0-5372 GCA_035764795.1 Solirubrobacterales bacterium
ACCTGACCTCCGAGGGTGTGAAGACGCTGAAGAACAACCCTGGGCGGGTCTCTGAGGTGAACCAGGAGGTCGAACAGATCGGCGCCAAGGTTGTGGCGCAGTACGCGACGCTCGGTCAGTACGACTTCGTCACCGTCGTCGAAGCTCCTGACGAGAAAACGATGGCCAAGGTTTCCGTGGAGCTGGGGTCGCGCGGGACTATGACCAGCCAGACGCTGGCAGCAATGCCAGCCGATGAGCTGGCCGGCTCTCTCTAGGAGTTTGGCTTGAAGGTCCTCGTCGTCGGGGGTGGCGGGCGCGAGCATGCGATCGTGCGAGCGCTGCGCCGCTCGGCGCATGCGCCGGAGCTGCTCTGCGCGCCCGGCAACGCCGGCATCGCGGCCGACGCCGAGTGCCTGACGGAGGTCGGCGGCGAGGACGTCGAGGCGATCGTCGGCGCGGCGCGCGATCGTCGCGTCGACCTGGTCGTCGTCGGGCCCGAGGCGCCCCTGGTCGCCGGCGTCGTCGACGCGCTCGCGGAGGCGGGTGTGCCCGCCTTCGGGCCGAGCGCAGCGGCCGCCGAGCTCGAGGGCTCGAAGGCCTTCGCCAAGGAGCTGATGCGGGAGGCGGGCGTGCCGACTGCCGCGCACGTGCTGCTGCGCAGCCGCGAGGAGGCGATCGAGCGGCTGGCGGGCGCCAGCTACCCGGTGGTGCTGAAGGCCGACGGGCTCGCCGCCGGCAAGGGGGTCGTGATCTGCCCGAGCGAAGCTGAGGCGCGGGAGGCAGTCGACGTCTTCTTCACCGAGCGCCGCTTCGGCGAGACGGCCGTCGTGCTCGAGGACTTCCTCGAGGGCGAGGAGCTCTCGCTGCTCGCCCTCTGCGACGGCGAGAACGTCGTGCCGCTGGCGCCTGCCCAGGACTACAAGCGCATCTTCGACGGCGACGAGGGGCCCAACACCGGTGGCATGGGCAGTTACTCGCCGGTGCCGGGCTTCGGCGCGATCGAGGTCGAAGAGATCGTCGAGGCGGTGCACCGGCCGATCGTCGCCGCGATGGCCCGTCGCGGCACCCCCTTCCACGGTGTCCTCTACGCCGGCCTGATGATCGGCCCCGACGGGCCCAAGGTGCTGGAGTTCAACACCCGCTTCGGCGATCCCGAGACGCAGGCGGTGCTGCCGCGGCTGCGCTCCGACCTGCTCGACCTCTGCCTGGCGGCGCGCGAGCCGGGCGGCCTGGCGGGGACGAGCGCCGAGTTCGGCGACGACTGGGCGGTGACGCTCGTCCTCGCCTCGGCTGGCTACCCGGAGTCGTCGTCGAAGGGCGACGCGATCCGGGGTCTCGACGAGGCGGCCGAGCTGGCCGAGGTGACCCACGCCGGCACCGCCGAGCGCGGCGGCGAGGTCGTCACCGCCGGCGGCCGCGTCCTCAACGTGACCGCGCTCGGCACGACCCCGGCGGAGGCGCGCGATCGCGCGTACGATGCCGCCCGCTGCATCTCCTTCGAGGGGATGCAGATCCGCACCGACATCGCCGCCCGCGCCGTAGAGCGCGTGCCCAGCTAGAAAGGAAGAGATGAGCGAGATCTCAGAGGAGCCGCAGCCCACCGGGACCCCCGCGCCCACCGGAGCGACCGCGATGCCGGCGGTCGAGGAGGCGTTCAAAGAGATCGACGTCGACGAGCCCCTGGTCGGGATCATCATGGGCTCCAAGAACGACAAGCCGAAGATGGAGCCGGCGGGGAAGGCCCTCGAGGAGGCCGGCATCCGCTACGAGGTGCGGGTGATGAGCGCCCATCGCGACCCCGAGCTGGTGCGCGAGTACTGCCACAACGCGCGCATGCGGGGTTTGAGGGTGATCATCGCCGGCGCCGGCATGTCGGCGGCGTTGCCCGGCGTTGCCGCCGCCCACACCGACCTGCCGGTGATCGGCGTGCCGATCCTCGGCAAGGCACTCGGCGGCCTCGACGCGCTGCTCTCGGCCGTTCAGATGCCGCCTGGCATCCCGGTGGCGTGCGTGGCGATCGACGGCGCCAAGAACGCCGGCGTGCTTGCCACTCGAATCATCAACGCCTGACTGGGACCAGCCGAGTGATCTCCCGCTACACCCGCCCGGAGATGGGCGAGGTCTGGTCGCAGCAGCGCAAGCTGGAGACCTGGCTCGAGGTCGAGCTGGCGGCGACCGAGGCTTGGGCCGAGGAGGGCACCGTGCCGCGCGAGGCGGCGGACGCGTGCCGCGAGCGGGCGGCCTTCACGGTCGAGGCGGTCAACGAGCGCGAGAAGGTGACCGACCACGACGTCGCCGCCTTCGTCGACGTCGTCGCCGAGTCGGTCGGCGAGCACGGGCGCTGGATCCACTACGGGCTCACGTCCAGCGACGTGCTCGACACGGCGCTGGCGCTGCAGTTGCGGGCGGCCGGGGAGATCGTCTTGGCGAGCGCCCGCGCTTACCGCGACGCCTTGGTTGAGCGGGCGTTCGAGCACCGCGACACCGTCTGCGTCGGCCGCACCCACGGCGTCCACGCCGAGCCGACCACCTTCGGCCTGCGGCTGGCCGGCTTCGCCTTCGAGGCCGACCGCAACCTCGCCCGTCTCAGCGATGCCTTCGAGCAGCTCGGCTTCGGCAAGCTCTCCGGCGCGGTCGGAACCTACGCCTCGGTGCCGCCGGCGGTCGAGGCGCGGGTGATGGAGCGGCTCGGATTGCGACGCGAGGACGTCGCCACGCAGGTGATCCCGCGCGACCGCCACGCGGTGCTGACCGCGGGGATCGCCGTCGCCGGGGGAGGACTCGAGCGCTTCGCGACCGAGGTCCGCAACCTGCAGCGAACGGAGGTACGCGAGGTCGAGGAGCCGTTCGCCTCAGGGGCCCAGAAGGGTTCCTCGGCGATGCCGCACAAGCGCAACCCAATCCGCACCGAGCGGATCACCGGCCTTGCCCGCGTCCTACGCGGCTACGCGCAGGCCGGACTGGAGAACATCGCCCTCTGGCACGAGCGTGACATCTCCCACTCCGGCGCCGAGCGTGTGATCCTGCCCGACGCGACCACCGCGCTCGACTACATGCAGGACCTCGCCACCAAGGTGGCCGGCGGGATGACGGTCCGCGCCGACCGCATGCGCGAGAACCTCGAGCTAACCCACGGCGCCCTCTTCAGCCAGCGCGCCCTCACCGCGCTGGTCGATTCCGGCATGACCCGCGACGACGCCTATCGCGTCGTCCAGGAGAACGCCCAGCGCGCCTGGGACAGCGGCACTCACTTCCGCGAGCTGCTCGGCGAGGCAGCCCCCCAGCTCGACCTCGACGCCGTCTTCGACGAGCGCGCCTACCTCACCCACCTGCCGGAGATCTTCGAGCGGCTCGAAGATCTGCGCTGAGCGGTTAAAGTCGCCCGTGATGCTCCTCTACACCTGCGGGCAGAAGACGACCGGGCCCACTTTCCTGCATCCCTGCGCCAAGGCGGGCAAGGCGCTCGACGCGGCCGGCTACGAGTACGAGATCAAGACCGTGTCCGGCTACACGCTCGCGGTCTGGACCTGGAGCCGCCGCGAGGAGGAGCGCGCCGAGGTCCGCAAGCTGAGCGGCCAGAACGACGTGCCGATCCTGGTCCTCGACGACGGCGAGGTGATCGCCGGCTCAGGCCGCATCGCCCGCTGGGCCGAGGAGAACCCGGCTTAGGCGGCGACTGGCTCGCGGGCCGGGCGGCGCTCGGTGAGAACCACCGGGGTGCCCGCCTTGGGCGAGAGGGTGACGTTGCGGCGGGAGACCCGCTCCGGCGCCGGGTCGGCCTTGCGCAGCTCGCAGCGCTCGAGCACCTCGCGCAGGACGATCCGCATCTCGAACTCGGCGAAGGAGGCGCCGATGCAACGGCGGACGCTGCCGCCGAAGGGGATCCAGGAATAGGTGTCGGGACCGTCCTCGAGGAAGCGCTCGGGGCGGAAGGCGAATGGCTCGGGGTAGAGGTCGGCGCGGGTGTGGACGAGCCATATCGCCGGCGTCACGTCGGTGCCCGCCGGCAGCGTCAGGCCGTCGGCACGCAGCTCCTTCGTCAGGCGGCGGCCGGCGAGCGGCACGACCGGGCGCAGCCGCAGCGACTCGGTGATCGTCGCCCGCAGGTAATCGTCCTCGCCCGCGGCCAGCGACTCGCGCAGGCGCCCGAGCTGCCGCGGGTGGCGGAGCAGCAGGTCGAAGGTCCAGGCCAGCGCCGTCGCCGTCGTCTCGTGACCGGCGAGCAGCAGCGTCATCAGCTGATCGCGCAGGTCGGTGTCGGTCATCGCACCACCGTCCTCGAAGCGGGCGAGCATCAGCGCCGAGAGGATGTCGTCGCGCTCCTCCAGCCCACCTGCTTCGCGCCGCTCGGCGATCTCGGCGTAGATCTGCTCGTCGATCTCGGCGACCAGGCGCTCGAACCGCTGCCACGGCCCGATGCCGGGAAGGCGACGCGTAAGCAGGGCGACTAGCTGGGTGCCGGCCGAGGCGGTCTCGGTCAGGAGGTTGGCGAGCAGCGGGCGCAACCGCTCCAGTCGCGGGCCGCTGCCAACGCCGAAGACGACCCGCAGGATCACCTCGAGCGTGACCGCCTGCATGCGCGGATGGACGGGGAACTCCTCCCGCAGCGGCCAAGAGTCGATCTCGCGGTCGACGATCTCCGCCATGACCGGCTCGTAGGAGCGCATTCGCTCGCCGTGGAATGAGGGCAGCATCAGCTTGCGGTGGGCGAGGTGGTCGGCCCCTTCGAGCAGCAGCAGCGAGCGGGCACCGAGGATCGGTTCGAGGAAGACGTTGCGGCCGGGCGGCAGGCCGTGCCCGCGCTCGGTGTAGAGGGCCTTGATCGCGGCCGGGTCGGAGATCAGCACCATCGGCCGCTCGAAGCCCGGGAAGCTGACGCTGAAGTTGTCGCCGAACTGGCGCCGGCACCGCTCCATGAAGGAGATCGGGCGGAAGGCCCAGCCGAGGATCTGGAACAGCGGCGGGCTTTTCGGTCCAGGGGGCAGGGTCACCGGACCAGTCTCGCAAAAACTGGCTGCAGAGCCAGTTTTCAGGTTCAGCCGTGCGGGTGGTTAGCATCGGCTCCATGACTACCGTCGCCGATCTCCAACTCCATTCCTCGGGCAAGGTCCGCGAGATCTACGAGTGGGAGGACGACCTGCTGATGGTCGCCTCCGACCGGATCTCGATCTACGACGTCGTGATGCCGACGCCGATCACCGACAAGGGCAAGGTGCTCAACCGGATCTCCGAATTCTGGTTCGAGCTGACCGCCGACATCGTCCCCAACCACTTCGTCTCGGCCGACGTCCCGGAGGAGGTCGCCGAACGGGCGATGCGGGTGCGGCGGCTGGAGATGTACCCAGTCGAGTGCGTGGTGCGCGGCTACCTCTCCGGCTCGGGCTGGAAGG
>DASTYR010000023.1:0-2516 GCA_035764795.1 Solirubrobacterales bacterium
CTGCTCGTGCTCGGCCTCTCGGTGGCCGAGACAAGCCAGATCACCGGCGCGCTGCTGGTCTTCGCCCTCCTGGTCACCCCGGCCGCGACGGCACACCAGCTCACCTCGCGACCCGCCCTCGGGATCGCACTCTCGGTGGCGATCGCACTTGCCGTCACCTGGCTCGGACTGGCGCTCGCCTACTTCTCGATCTATCCGGTCGGGTTCTACGTCACCTCGCTCTCCTTCGCCCTCTACGTCCTCGTCCGTCTCGTCCGCCTCGTGGCCGCCCGCCGACGCGCGACCGTGTTCGCGCCCCAGCCCGCCTGATGTTCGCGCACGAGTTCATGCGCAACGCGCTCATCAGCGGCAGCTTCGTCGGCCTCGCCTGCGGCCTCGTGGGCTACTTCGTCGTCCTCCGCGCCCAGGTCTTCGCAGGCGACGCCCTCAGCCACGTCGCCTTCACCGGCGCCCTCGCCGCCGCGGTCCTCGGGCTCGACATCCGCGCCGGCCTCTTCGCCGCAACCATCCTCGGCGGCATCGCCCTCGGCGCCCTCGGCAACCGCGCCCGAGCCGACGATGTCGTCATCGGCTCCGTCTTTGCCTGGACACTCGGGCTCGGCGTCCTCTTCCTCTCCATCTTCACCACCAAGAGCAGCGCCGGCAACGGCACCGCAGGTGTCCGCGTCCTCTTCGGCTCCATCTTCGGACTCAGCGCCACCGACGTCCGTGTCTCGGTCGTGCTCGCGGTCGTGGCGAGCACGCTCCTCCTCGTGGTCGCTCGGCCGCTCCTGTTTGCCTCCCTCGAGACCGCGGTCGCCGTCGCCCAGGGCGTTCCGGTTCGCGCAATCGGACTCGGCTTTCTCGCCGTCGTCGGCCTCGTCGCCGCGCAAGCCAGCCAGGCCGTTGGCGCGCTGCTACTCCTCGGTCTCCTCGCCGCGCCGGCCGGCGCCGCACACAGGATCACTACCAACCCGTTCCATGGCCTCCTCCTCTCCCCCATCATCTCCGTCGGATCGGTCTGGATCGGGCTCACCCTCAGCTACGCGTTCCCAAGGCTCCCACCCAGCTCGATGATCATCGCGTCGGCCGTCGGCATCTACGCGCTCACCGTCGCGGCAACGGCAGCCCGCGACGCCCGAGCAATCTGGCAGCGACTGACGAGCCCCGACCACCCGCCAGCAGCAGCCGGACACGCCCACGACAATGCTTAGCTCGTTGGCGAGCCGGTCAAGCGGGAAGCCGTTCCTCGCTCATTCGGGGTCGCCGGCGAGGGAGAGCTGGTTGGATCGAGCCGGCGGTCTCGTCACTTGGCCGTGTGCGCCCTGGCGCGAGCAGCGCGGCGAGGATCCCGAGGGCCGAGAGACTGGCGCCGACCCAGAGGGCGGGCCCGAAGCGCTCGATGAACGCGTGCGGTGATCCGTAGACGCCGCCGTGGGCGAAGACGGCGGCAAGAACGGCAACGCCGAAGACGCCGCCGAGCTCACGGACGGCGCTAGCCCACACCTTGCTTCGCGATCAGCGCGACCCAGCCGAGCCCGATGGCCTGGAGCGTCAAGCCGAGCACCATGAACGGGCGGTTGCCATAGCGGTCGGCAAGACCTCCGGCGAGCGGCGCGATCAGCATCGGCGTTGCCGTCCAGGGGAGCAGGCGAATACCGGCCGCGAGCGGAGAGTGGCCAGGCCGGTCTGCAGGAGCTGCGACATCAGGAAGAGCGCCCCGAAGAGCCCGGCGTACATGAAAAAGCTGACCGCGTTGGCGGTTGCAAAGCCACGCTCGCGGAAGAGGGCGAGCGGCAGCATCGGGCTGGGGGCACGCCGCTCCCAGATGAGGAAGACGGCAACGAGCGCCGTGCCGGCCGAGATCGTCGCGACCACCTCGCCGCTGCCCCAGCCGATGCTGTTCGCGCGCACGAGGCCCCAGGTCAGGCCAAGGAGCCCCGCGCCTGCGAGTGCGAGTCCGGCGAGGTCGAGCTGCGGCCGCGGGCCGAAGCTCTCGCTCAGGCGGCGCGCAGCCAGCGGGATCAGCGTGAGGCCGATCGGGACGTTCAGCCAAAAGATCCAGTGCCAGTCGATCCCGTCGACGACAGCGCCTCCGACGACGGGCCCAGCGGCAACGGCGAGGCCGGCAATGCCGCCCCATAGCCCGATCGCCATCCCGCGCTTGGCGACTGGGAACGCGTCGCTGATCAGGGTGAGCGTGAGCGGCATCACGATCGCAGCGCCGGCGCCCTGCGCGGCGCGCGTCGCGATCAGCGCGCCGACGTTCGGCGAGAGCGCCGCGGCAGCCGAAGCGGCTGTGAAGACGAGCAGGCCGATCGTGAACATCCGCCGCCTGCCGAAGCGGTCGCCGAGTGCAGCGCCGGTGAGGAGCAAGCAGGCGAACGAGAGGTTGTAGGCGTTCACCGTCCACTCGAGATCGGACAGGCTCGCGCCCAGGTCGACTCGCAGGACCGGGAGCGCGGTCGTCACGACGAGGGTGTCGAGCGCGACCATGAACAACCCGAGTGAGGCGAGGACGAGGGTCCAGCCCTTGT
>DASTYR010000024.1:0-2896 GCA_035764795.1 Solirubrobacterales bacterium
GCTCGGCCGCCGCCGTGCTCGAGCTGCCCTCCGACTCTGAATTCGCACAGCTGCTTTCCGCAAAGTCGAGCCGGCAGGGGGGAGAGTTTTCTCCCCGCACTCCTTAGGGGCGTGCATGTTGCCCCAGAGACGAGAGATCGCCAGCGTCGTCGTTTGCGAGGACGACACCGCGACGCTGGAGCCGCTGTGCGAGCACCTCGCCGCGGACCGCTTCGGGGTGCTGCCTGCCCCGACCGCCGCCGATGCCCTGCGGCTGTGTCGCTACAAGCACCCCGACCTGCTGCTGCTCGACCTGACCCTGCCGGACGCGTCGGGCCTCGACGTGCTGCAGGAGATTCGATCTTCAGACGGGATCCTCTCGCGCTTCGACCCGTTCCTGCCGGTCATCGTCCTCAGCGGCCGCGGGGCTGATGAGGACCGCGTGCGAGGGCTGGAGTTCGGCGCCGACGACTATGTGGTGAAGCCCTACCTCTACGCGGAGCTGCGGGCGAGGATCGGCGCTGTGCTGCGGCGCCGCGGCGAGCGGCGCGACGGCCCGTGCCGGATCGGGGAGCTCCTGGTCGATCCTGCTCGCCGTCGCGCCTGGCTGGGGCGACAGGAGCTGAAGCTCTCCAACAAAGAGTTCTCGCTACTGCGCGTCCTCGCCTCCGATCCGCACCGGGTCTTCTCCAAGCGCGAGCTGCTGGGTGAGGTCTGGGGCTACCGGACGCCGACCAAGACGCGGACGCTGGATTCGCATGCAAGCCGGCTGCGTCGCAAGCTCGGCTCGGAGCGGGGCAAGTACGTCGTCAACTGCTGGGGTGTCGGCTATCGCCTCCTTGACGGATGACGGGGCTGGCCGAGGCAATCGCGAGCTGGCCCCTGGTCCTTTCCCTGGCGGCGGCGATGACCGTTCGCAGTGTCTTCGAGGGTCGCCGCCGCAGCGCTCTCAACGAGGCGTTGCACGAGTTGCGGCGGCCGGTGCAGTCGCTCGTGCTCGCCGCTGACGGCGGAGCGCCGTCCGGGGCGGTCGAAGGCTCGGCCCAGTTGGCGAGCTTCGCTCTCGAGCGGCTCGAGCGTGAGATCAACGGCGGTGCGCAGTCCGGACTGCGAGAGGAGGTCTTCCCGCTGCGGCCGCTGGCCGAGTCGGCGGTCGCCCGGTGGCGGGCGCGGGCCAGCGTCGCCGGAGGTGCTGTGCGGCTGCGCTGGCTGGCCGGCCCGGCGCTCGCGCACGGCGATCGTTTCGCGCTCGCCCAGGCACTCGACAACCTGGTCGTCAACGCAATCGAACACGGCGGGCCGCAGGTGACCGTCGAGGCGCACGCCGCTGCCGGCCGTGTGCGCCTGATGGTGGCCGATTCGGGCCGCGCTTCCCGTCCCGCCTCGCGCCGCGAGACGCCGGCCGAGCTGGTCGAACGGCTCTGCGGGCGGCGCCGGCGCGGCCACGGGTTGGCCGTCGTGCGACGGACTGCGGCAGCGCACGGGGGCCGCTTCGAGCTACGGCGCGGCGCCAGCGGCTCGGTGGCGAGCCTCGAGCTGCCGCTTCTCGACGACGGCGCGTCATGAGTCGCCGTCGTCGCTCGCTCCTCTTCGCCTGCTTGGCGCTGCTTGCCGCAGCGGCAGCGGCGGCGATTGCCGACGGGTACGGCTCGCGGTTGGCCCGCGGCTACGGGCCGTTGCGTCCAGTCGTCGTCATCGACGAGCCGCTCGAGGCCGGCGTGCAGATCGGGGTGCGTGAGGTCGAGCGTGCCCTCTCGTTGCGTCGGATACCGGCACGCTTCGTCCCTGCCGGCGCCCTTTCCTCGGCGGCGCAGGCGCTCGGCCTCGCACCGAGGACAGCGCTGCCGGCGGGCGGCTACCTGCTGGCCACCCAGCTTGCCAGCGGACGCCGCCGCGATGCCGCGACGCCCAGCCTGACCGGTGGCCGGCGGCCGGTCGAGGTCTCGGTCAGTGGCGCAGGTGCGCTCTTGGCGGTCGGCGTCGACCAGGGCGTGGGCAAGGTCGACGTCGTCGTCACCGCCGAACCGGATGGGCCGGGGCCCGGAAAGACGTATGTCGCCGCGGCCGCGGTGCCGTTGTTGGCGCTGCGCCCGGGGCCGGAAGGACCCGGCGGGATGGCGGCTGCCACGATCGCCGTGAGCAGGCGCCAGGCGCTGCGCCTGATCGCTGCCGAGAGCTTCGCCCGTCGCGTGACCGTGCTGCCGGCCGGCTGAGTCGGTGGCGGCGAGGGAGCGCCACCTCGAGCGACTCGCTGCCGACCTGCGCGGCGCGCTGATCGAGCGGCGGCGGGCCAGCGCCGCCGCCGGTGAGCCGCCATCGGCCGATTTCACCGTGGAGGTGCGGAACCTGGTCGATGAGGGGGCGGCTCTGCTCGCCGCCGCCGATCGCGATCGGTTGGTCGCGCGGATCCTGCGCGACACGGTCGGGCTCGGTCCGCTCGAGGAGCTCCTCGAAGACCCTGCCGTCGAGGAGGTGATGGTCAACGCCCCCGATCGGGTCTACGTCGAGCGTCGCGGACGCATCGAGCCGACCACGGTCGTCTTTGCCGACGAGGAGGAGTTGCGCAACGCGATCGAGCGGATCCTGGCGCCATTGGGGCGGCGCGTAGACGAGCTGAGCCCCATGGTCGACGCGCGGCTGCCCGACGGCTCGCGCGTCAACGTCGTGATCCCGCCGCTTGCCGTCGACGGGCCGGCGCTCTCGATCCGCCGCTTCGGGGTCCGCCGGCCCGGACCGCAGGAGCTGGTCGAGCTGGGCACGCTGAGCGAGGCCCAGCGCCTTCGGCTGGAGCGCGCGGTGGCCTCGCGCGAGAGCATCCTGCTCAGCGGCGGCACCGGGTCGGGGAAGACGACGCTGCTGAACGCCCTCTCGAGTTACGTATCGACGACGGAGCGGGTCGTGACGATCGAGGACGCCG
>DASTYR010000025.1:0-2631 GCA_035764795.1 Solirubrobacterales bacterium
TGGAGCTCGGCGGCAAGTCGCCCAACGTGATCCTCGACGACGCCGATCTCGAGGAGGCCGTGACTGACGGCGTCGCCAAGTGCTTCCTCAACTCGGGGCAGACCTGCAGCGCGCTCACCCGCATGCTCGTGCCGCGCGACAAGCTCGAGCAGGCGGAGCGGATCGCCGCCGCGATCGCCGACGAGGCGTTCACGCCCGGCGACCCCTTCGACCCCTCGACCCGACTAGGCCCCCTCGTCTCCGACGTCCAGCGCCAACGCGTCCGCGGCTACATCGAGAAGGGCGAGGCAGAGGGCGCCAAGCTCCTCACGGGCGGCACCGCACCGCCCGACGGCCTCGACCGCGGCTACTTCGTCCGCCCCACCGTCTTCTCCGAGGTGACGCCCGAGATGACGATCGCCCAGGAGGAGATCTTCGGCCCCGTCCTGGTCATCCAGCCCTACGACGACGAGGACGACGCGGTCCGCATCGCCAACGACTCCGTCTACGGCCTAGCCGGAGGCGTCTGGTCAGCTGACCAGCAAAGAGCCATCGACGTGGCCCGCCGCATCCGCACCGGCCAGATCGAGATCAACGGCGGCCGCTTCAACCCAATCGCCCCCTTCGGCGGTTTCAAGCAGTCCGGCCACGGCCGAGAGAACGGCCGCTATGCCATAGAGGAGCTCCTGCAAGTCAAGAGCCTGCAGCTGTAGAACGGAGGGGGCGGTCGTATGCCCCTCCCACGGAAACTCAAGGGACCACGCCCGCGCCTCCAGGAGCGCTCAGCTGCGCGACGGTTTCCGGGGGAGGGGCATACGACCGCCCCAAGCGCCTCAATAGGCTGATCGCGTGAATTTCGACCTGAGCCACGAGCAGAAGCTGCTGCGCGACACGGTGCGGGAGTTTGCGCGGGCTGAGGTGGCGCCGGTGGCGGAGGAGCTGGATCGGGAGAAGCGGTTTCCGTACGAGATCGTGGCCAAGATGGGCGGGCTCGGGTTGATGGGGATTCCGTTCCCAGAGGAGTACGGGGGCGGTGGGGCCGACACGCTGTCGTATGTGCTGGCGGTCGAAGAGCTGGCGCGGATCGACTCGTCCGTCTGCATCACGATGGCCGCTCACACCTCACTCGGCACGATGCCGATCTACCTCTGGGGGACTGACGAGCAGAAGGCCGAGTGGCTGCCGACGCTCTGCTCCGGGGAGCGGCTGGCCTCCTTCGGGCTGACCGAGCCGGAGGCCGGCTCCGACGCCGGAAACGTCCGCACGACGGCCCGCCTGGACGATGGCGAGTGGGTGATCGACGGGGCCAAGCAGTTCATCACCAACTCGGGGACCGAGATCTCCGGCTGCGTCTCGATTACCGCCGTCACCGGCGATGGGAACGGGCGCAAGGAGGTCTCGAACCTGATCGTGCCGACCGGCACGCCCGGCTACGAGGTCGGCGAGCCCTACCGCAAGATGGGCTGGAACGCATCAGACACGCGCCCGCTCTCCTTCGACGGCTGTCGCGTTCCCGAGGGGAGCCTGCTCGGCCGCCGCGGCGACGGCTTCAAGAACTTCCTCCACATCCTCGACGGCGGCCGCATCGGCGTCGCGGCGATGGGCGTCGGGCTGGCCCAGGGAGCCCTCGACGAGGCGATCGCCTATGCCAAGGAGCGCCGTGCCTTCGGCCAGCCGATCTCCAAATTCCAGTCGATCCAGGCCAAGATCGCCGACCTCTCGGCGCAGATCGAGGCTGCCCGGCTGCTCACCTGGCGCGCGGCGCTGGAGAAAGACGCCGGCCAGTCCTTCACGCTCACGGCCGCCCAGGCAAAGCTAATCACCGGTCGCCTCGCGGTCCGCGCCACGGAGGAGGCGGTCCAGATTCACGGCGGCTATGGCTACATCGAGGAGTACCCGGTCTGCCGCTTCTATCGCGACGCCAAGATCCTCACGATCGGCGAGGGCACCGACGAGGTGCAGCAGATGGTGATCGCGCGTCAGCTCGGCTGCTAAGGCGCGTTGGCATAGGCGCCGAAGGCGGGCTTGGGCCGACCGTCGAAGCGCATCAGGCCCCAGTTGGCGCTTCCCGAGGCGGGCGGCTCGTCCAGCAGCGAGAACCAGCCGAGCCCAGCAACATAGGGAGCGCGTCTGGCGATCGCGAAGGCGGCCCGCAGCCACCGTGCCTGCTCGCGCGCGGAGACGTAGAAGCGAAGGAAGATCCGACTCGGCTTGTCCGATATCACCGTCCACTCGGAGAGCCAAAGCCGCGGCACGGGACGACGACCCCTCCTGTAGACGCGACTGATCTGCGCGTGCAGGGTGTCGATGTCGTTGAAGCCGCGAAAGCGACCGATCGGGTCGTCGGCAAGCCGCGGAAAGCGACCGTCGAATGGGTTGTGGCCCCAGAGGTCCATGCGAGGGGGACGTCCGTTCGGCAGCTTCAGCCAGTGGATGAAGCGGGGCGGCATTACGGTGCCGCCGTTGAGCGTCATGCCACCGACGACGAGATTGCCGCGACGCGCCTGCTTCAGCGCCGCGTAGGCGGCATCGACCAGGCGCGCGTAGAGCCGGGTTCCCGCCGGGCTGCGTTCGCTCATCGGCCGAAAATTTTCGACCCGTGCCGGCTCGCCCCAGATCATCCACATTCGCACCGTGGGCAGACGGCGGCTG
>DASTYR010000026.1:0-10442 GCA_035764795.1 Solirubrobacterales bacterium
CATTCCTTCTACCAGCTGATCCACCAGGGGACGCACCTGATCCCCTGCGATCTGATCTTCTTCGCCCGGGCGCTGAATCCGCTCGGCGATCACCACGATCTGCTCGTCGCCAACGTCTTCGCGCAGGCCGAGGGGACGGCGGAGGACGTCGTGCCGCACCGGGTGATGGAGGGCAACCGCCCCTCCAACACGATCCTCGCCGAGCGCCTCGACCCGCACACGCTGGGGACGCTGGTCGCCCTCTACGAGCACAGCGCCTTCGTCCAGGGCGCTGTCTGGGGAATCGACTCCTTCGACCAGTGGGGGGTCGAGCTGGGCAAGCAGTTGGCGAAGCGAATCGTGCCGGAGCTGCAGGCAGCCGAGGAGCCCGAGCTCGCCCACGACAGCTCGACCAACGCGCTGATCCGCCGCTACCGCGCGGCAAGGGAATAGGCATGCCCCTCGACGCCCTCCCTCTCGCGGCGTCGGAGTCGAACCTGCTCGCGGCGCGCGAGCTGATGGCGTTCACGCTCGCCTTCCACATCGTTCTCGCCTGCGTCGGCGTTGCCTTGCCGGCGATGATCCTGATCGCCAACTGGCGCGGCCTGCGGCGCGGCGACGAGGACGCCCTGCGGCTGGCGCGGCGCTGGTCGAAGGCGATGGCGGTCACCTTCGCGGTCGGCGCCGTCAGCGGCACCGTGCTCAGCTTCGAGTTCGGCCTGCTCTGGCCGCGCTTCATGGAGCGCTTCGGCGACGCCTTCGGGATCGCCTTCGCGATCGAGGGCATCTTCTTCTTCGTCGAGGCGATCTTCCTCGCGATCTACATCTACGGCTGGCGGCGGCTGGGCGGCTGGGCCCACTTCTGGTCGGGGGTGCCGATGGTCGTCACGGGGATCGGCGGCGCCTTCTCGGTCGTCACCGCGAACGCCTGGATGAACCAGCCGCAGGGGTTCACCCTCGACGCCGCCGGCAAGGTGGTCGACACCGAGCCGCTGCAGGTCCTCTTCAACCCGGCCTGGTCCTACGAGGTACCGCACATGATCCTCGCCGCCTACATGGTCACCGGCTTCCTCGTCGCCTCGATCTACGCGGTGGGGATGCTGCGGGGGCGGCGCGACCGCCTGCACAGGCTCGGCCTGCTGATCCCGCTCACGGTGGCGGCGATCGCGACGCCGGTGCAGATCTACGTCGGCGACGTCGCGGCGCGCTCCGTCGCCGAGGACCAGCCGGCCAAGTTCGCCGGCTTCGAGTGCGTGCAGGAGACGGGGCCCAACCAGACCGAGTACCTGGGCGGGATCTGCACCGAGGACGGGGTGAAGGGGGCGATCGGCATCCCCGGCCTCGACTCGTGGCTGGTCGGCTTCAGCACCGACACCGTGGTCACCGGGCTCGAGGACATCCCGCCCGACGAGCGGCCGCCGGCCAACACGCTGCTGCACCTCGCCTTCGACGCGATGGTGGGCATCGGCTTCGGCCTGCTGGCCCTCGCCGCCTGGTTGGGGGTCGCCTGGTGGCGACGACGCGACCCGCCGGCGACGCCGTGGTTCCTGCGAGCCGTCGCGGTGTCGGGGGCGGCGGCCGTGGTCGCCCTCTGGTGCGGCTGGATCGTCACCGAGGTCGGTCGCCAACCCTGGATCGTGCAGGGCTACATGCGCACCTCCGAGGCCGTGACCGAGGCGGAGGGAATCTGGTTCGCCTTCGCCGGCGTCATCGCCCTCTACACCGGCCTCGGCACCGGCCTGGTGCTCGTCCTGCGGGCGATGTCGCGGCGCTGGCGCGAGGAGGGCGATGCGGACGTTGCCGAATCACCGTACGGCCCGCGATCCGAGGGCCGATGGGCCTGAAACGTCCATATAGCGGACGTTTGCGGCCCATCGGCGAGGAGGGGCGATGAGCAAGGCCGACGCCGCCGCGGCGATCCTCTGGATAGGCGCCACCCTCTACACGCTCTTCGGCGGGGCCGACTTCGGCGGCGGCTTCTGGGACCTGATAGCAGGAGACGCCGAGCGCGGTGAGCGGCCGCGGGAGTTGATCCAGCGCTCGCTGACTCCTGTCTGGGAGGCGAACCACGTCTGGCTGATCTTCATCATCGTCATTCTCTGGACCGGCTTCCCGGAGGCGTTCGGGGCACTCACCTCGACCCTCTACGTGCCGCTCGCCCTGGCCGCCCTCGGCATCGTCATGCGCGGGGCGGGCTTCGCCTTTCGCAAGTCGATTCGCGGGCTCGAGGCACGGCGGGCGATGGGCGCCACTTTCGCGGTCTCCTCCCTGCTGACTCCCTTCTTCATGGGGACGGTGATCGGCGCCGTCGCGGCCGGCAACGTGCCAGCCGAGGGCAACGGCGATGCCTTCTCGACCTGGCTTGAGCCGCTGCCGCTGCTGATCGGGGCGCTTTTCATCGCCACCGGGTCCTACCTGGCGGGTGTCTTCTTGATTGCGGACGCCCGCCGTGCGGGCGACGAGGAGCTGGAGGGGTACTTCGAGCACCGCGCCCTGCTGGCGGGGATCGTCGCCGGCCTACTCGCGGTGGCGGCGGGGTTCGTCCTCCGCGAGGAAGCGCCCTACCTCTACGACCGCCTCGTCGCCGAGGGCCTGCCGTTGGTCGCGGCGTCGGCGCTCTGTGGCCTTGCCGTTCTCGTCCTGCTCGCAAACGGCGCCCGCCGCGGCCTGCGTCCCCTCGCGGCCGGCGCTGTGGTCGCCGTCGTCTGGGGCTGGGGGGTCGCCCAGTTCCCCTACCTGCTGCCGACCTCCTTGCGGATCGGCGAGTCAGCCGCACCCGACCCGACCCTGACCGCGATCCTCGTCGTCTTCGCAGCTGCCGCGGTCGTGGTCGTCCCGGCCCTTGCCCTCCTCTACTGGCTGAGCCAGCGGGAACTGCTCGGTGAGTGACGCAGCCGGGATCCGCGCCGTGTTGTTCGACATCGACAGCACGCTTCTGGTCACTGGCGGCGCGGGCGGCGCCGCCTGGCAGCACGCCTTCGAGGAGCTCTACGGGGTCGAGGCCAACGTCGCCGAGCGCACCGACGCCGGCATGACCGATCCCGAAATCGCCGCGATCGTCTTCCGCGAGGCGGTCGGGCGCGAGGGCAGCGCCGAAGAGCGCGCTCGGGCGATGGGCGCCTACCTGCGACACCTTCCTGAGACCGTGGCCGAGTCGAGTGGCTACCGCGTCATGCCGGGCGTCGAGTCGCTGCTCGACCGCCTGACCGACGCGGGGACGCTGCTGGGCTTGGTCACCGGCAACGTCGAGGCGGCCGCCCACATCAAGCTCAGCCGCGCCGGCCTCAACCGCTTCTTCAGCTTCGGCGGATACGGCTCCGACTCGTCCGATCGCACCGAGGTCACCAAGGCCGCCCTGCGCCGCGCCGAGCTCGTCTCGGGCGGCACCCTGGCCGCCGACGCCTGCCTCGCCGTCGGCGACACGCCGCGCGACGTCCACGCCGGCCACGGCGCCGGCCTGAAGGTGGTCGGCGTCGCCACCGGCAAATACTCGCTGGAGGAATTACGCGCCGCGGGCGCCGACTGGGCGATCGAGACGGTCGAGGCCGGGTTCCCCGTCTGAAGACCTGAGGCACAGTTGTCCACCCCTATGGTGGTTAACTGCGCTGACGTCTCTAAGCCAGGGTGCAGCGCGCTTGGTAGATCGACAAGAAACCGTTCTCGAAGCCGTTGCGGGCCATGCGCAGGTAGAGCCGCCAGACACGCAGCCGTTCCGGGCCGGCCAGGCGCAGCGCCTCGTCCATGTTCTCGTCGAGCCGCCTTGCCCAGTGGCGCAGCGTCTCGGCGTAGTCGTCACCGAACTCCTCGACGTGTCGGGTGACGAAGCCCGCCCGCTCCAGGGCCAACAGCACGCGTGAGAGGTGGAGCGGCTCGGCGTCCGGGAAGACGTAGCGCTCCGAGAAGGGGCCGGCCTCGGGATCGCTGTGGCGCAAGCGGGCGATGCCGTGGTTGAGCAGCCGTCCGCCCGAGTCCAGGAGGCCGGCCAGGGTGCGCGCGTAGACGTCGATCTGCGCCGCGCCCACGTGCTCGACCATCCCGATCGAGGCGATCGCGTCGAAGCGCTCGCCGGCCAGCTCGCGGTAGTCCATCAGCCGGATCTCGACCCGGTCGGCGACCCCGGCCGCCTCGACCCGCCGGCGAGCCTCCTCGGCCTGCGCCGGCGAGAGCGTGATCCCGACCACCCGCGCGCCATGCTCCTTGGCGGCGTGGATCGGGAAGCTGCCCCAGCCGCAGCCGACGTCGAGCACCCGCTCACCCTCCTGCAGCGCCAGCTTGCGGCAGACGGTCTCGCGCTTCTCGAACTGGGCCTGCTCCAGCGTCTCGGCGCCGCGCGAGAAGATCGCGCAGCTGTAGGTCTTCGACTCGTCGAGGAAGAGCGAGAAGAAGTCGTTGGAGACGTCGTAGTGGTGGCGCACCGCGCGGGCGTCGCGCTCCTTGCTGTGGCGGCGCCCGCTCGGCCGCAGCTCCGAGGCGGGCCGGCGCGGCGGCCTGGTCAGCCCGGCGGCGCGCACTACCGCCAGCAGCAGCCGCCGCTTGGCGGCGCCGTCGAGCGGTGGCGGCTGCCAGCCGTCGAGGACCTCGATCACCGCGTCGATGTCGTCGACCTCGATCTCGCCGCTGACGTAGGCGCGGCCGAGCCCGAGCTGGCCGGGCGCGCGCAGGACATGAGCTGCGGCACGCGGCGAGCGCACGAAGAAGGTGGGGCCGCCGCCGGCGGTCGAGGGCAGGCGCGTGCCGTCCCAGAACTCGACGGAGAAGGGCCGCTCCGGGATGTGGCCCTCGATCTCCTGCCGCAGCGGCTCGGTCGTGGCGAACGGCATCGGCCGGACCCTAACTGCAAGGCGCCGCCTCGTCCATCGTCGGGCGGCGGCTGGCGCCTCGGCGTTTGGCCGCGGGGCCAGGGGGAAGCGACGTATCATCGAAACGATGGCTGGCGCACCGACGATGGCAAGCAGCGGACCTCTCCCCTCCGACATACAGCCGGTTGAGAACGAGACCCGGGACCGGATCATCACCGGCCTGGTCACGCTGGTGCCGTTCCTGGCGCTCGGTTTCGCCGCCTGGCAGGTGTGGGGCAGCGCCCTGCACTGGAGCGACGTCTTCCTCTTCGTCGGCATGTACCTGCTGACCGGGCTCGGGATCACGGTCGGCTTCCACCGCCACCTCACCCACCGCAGCTTCAAAACGTACCCTTGGCTGCGCGGCCTGCTCGGCATCCTCGGCTCGGCGGCGATCGAGGGCCCGGTGATCTCCTGGGTCGCCGACCACCGCAAGCACCACACCTTCTCCGACGAACACGGCGATCCCCACAGCCCCCACGTCGACCACGGCGGCGGCCTGCGCGGGGCGCTCAAGGGCCTCTACCACGCCCATATGGGCTGGCTCTTCATCCACACCCAGCGCGGCAACAAGGAACGCTTTGCCCCCGACCTGCTCGAAGACCCGGTGATCAGTTGGGTCGACCGCACCTTCATCTACTGGGCGATCCTCGGACTCCTGTTCCCGGCTTTCCTCGGCTGGATCATCACCGGGACCCTGCTCGGCGCCGCGACCGGCCTGCTCTGGGGCGGCCTGGTCCGGGTCTTCGTCCTCCACCACTTCACCTACAGCATCAACTCTCTCTGCCACACCTTCGGCCGCCGCGACTACGAGACGACCGACGAGTCGCGCAACCTGGCCCTGATCGCATTGCCCACCCTCGGTGAGGCCTGGCACAACAACCACCACGCCTTCCCGACCTCCGCCGTACACGGGCTCGGCCGCTGGCAGGTCGACGTCTCGGCGCTGGTGATTCGCGCGCTCGAGAAGGCCGGGCTCGTCTGGGACGTGGTGCGGCCCACCCGGGAGCGCATGGCTGCCAAAGCTGCCTGACCGGCGCATATCGGCGTCCTCGGTCGCTCACGTGCAGAGCACGCTTCGCTCCCTGCGTCCTTGATCTGCTTGGTCAGGGAGCGGTAGTCGACTCGTACCAGTCGATCCACCCGTCGCAGGCCTCGGCCAGCGGCACGACCTTGCGTGGCGCGGCCGGCACGGCGACCAGGTTGCCGACCTGGGCCTTGCCGGCGTAGCCGCTGAGGCGCTGCAGCGTGGTCGGCTCCTCGGCGGCGATCTCGAAGCGAACGGGGCCACCTTCGCTGACGATCTCCCCCGCCGGCCAGAACTGGCCGTCGTTGGCGAGGCTGATCGTGTTCGGCCGCTGGCCATCGAGCGCCGCCTCTAGCTCCTGGCGGAAGCCGGGGGCGCTCAGGGTCAAACTGAACGGCGAGAAGTACTGCAGCGAGAGTTGCCAGCGACCGGCCGGAAGCTCCAAAACCTGCGAGGCGGTCTCGCCGGCGCCGAGCACGTTGCCGGGGCTCCAGCGCTCCTTGCGGCCGATCGCCGGGGTGGGGAAGAGGGAGGCACGGCCGCCGCTCGCGAGCAGGATGCGGATCTCTGGCGAGGCGCAGCCCGCCCACGCTCCCGCGTCCGTCCCCTCCAGCAACACGTGGCGATCCTCCGGCGTCGGCCCGGTCCGCTCCCAGAGCAGGTAGGAGGGCGTCGCCGCGATGCGGTGGAAGTTCGGCGGAGCCTCGCTGTTCCAGGCGGCTTGCCCGGTCACCACGTAGGTAGCGCCGTCGAGGGTGCCGCGCGAGAAGGAGTCGAAGTCGATCGGGCTGTAGGCGTCGCCGGTGTCGAACGGCTTCTCCGGGTTCTCGGAGACTTCCGGATCGGGGAACTCGACGATCGGCACGTGCGTGTCGGCTCCCATCAGGTTGTAGACGGCGTAGCGATCCTGGCCCGCGTAGAGGACGGGCTCGCCGTGGACGATCGGCAGGAAGTCGCGCAGCTCGGCACCGTGCCCGGGCGGTCCGACCGGCGCCTCGCGCAGCGCCAGGAAGCTCGAGTACGTGGCCCCGGCGACGAAGACGACGGCGAGGGCAGACCAAGCAAGGCGCGCCAGCGGCGCCGCGCTCGACTGCCAGCGGAGCTCCGCCAACAGTGGCCGAATCGCGACCAGCATCGCCGGCGGTGCCGCGATCATCAGCGCCTTGGCCTGCGAGTAGTCGCCGCTGAACGGGAGTGAGGCGACGTAGAGGAGGGCACAGGCAGCGAGCGCGATTGGCACGGCGAATTCCCGTCGCCGCGCCCACCAGACGACTCCAAGCAGGACGGCGACCGCGCCGACCGCGCCGGCGATGCCGCTGAACTGGGCGCCGCCCGGCGCGTCGAGGCGGTAGTTGGAGGCGGGCCAGACGCCAAGCGACTCGATCGGGGAGACGGGGCCGTAGGTGTTCGTGCCGGCGACCTTGTTGAAGCCGTGAACGAAGCCGAAGGGGCCGACCAGCGTCACGGCGGCGGCGAGGCCGGCCAGCACCGCGAGTGCGACCAGCGTTGCCGGCCGCAGCAGGAAGCGCAGCAGCCGGCGCGGCGCCAGCAGTGCCCGCACCTGCGGCAGCGTCAGGCTCCAGAGGGCCAGGATCGCCACCGGCCAGGCGAGCCCGGCGAAGCTGTAGGTGAAGAAGATGCCGCCCGCGAGCGCCAGGAAAGGCAGCGCGAACCGCAGCCATCCCGACGCGCCGCGGATTGACCACCCATAGCGTGGGTCAACCCGCGGCGCGTCCATCTCCAGCAGACCGACGGCGAAGGCGAGGACGAAGAGCGCCTGAGCGGTCTCCTTGAAGGCGCCCTGGGCAAAGTAGGAGGCGCCGAGGTAGCAGGCGGCGACTAGCACGGCGGCGAGCAGCCGGCGCAGCGGGCTGAGTCCGCCCAGGGCGCCCAGCGCGGTCAGCGCCGTCAGCACGCCGATCGCGAAGATCTCGCCGACGAAAGCCTGGCCGAGACCTATCCCCGGCACCGCTGCCACCGCGACCGCCAGCCCGTGCGGCCCGAGCGGGTAGCCCGGCTCTGGCGTCGGGCCGGCGCCGCTGCGCAGCCACTCCGCCCAGGCGAGGTGCAGGCCGAGGTCGTTGTTGAAGCCGACGCCGAGCAGCCCCCAGCGGGCGGTGATCGCAAACGGGATCGAGAGAACGAGGACGACGACCAGCGCCACCGGCAGCGCTTCCCGCAGCGCCTCCCCCCGCCGATGGGCCTGAGGCGTCCGCCATTTGGACGCCTCAGGCCCATCGGCGGCGAGGACGAGGATTGCGGCAGCGAGGAGCACGAGGCCAGCGAGGCCGAGCGTCGCCGATGTGCCGTGTCCAGGCGCCCGAGCCAGCAGACCCGTGACGGCGACGATGGCGCCAAAGCCCGCGGCCGGTGCCAGCCAGGACCACGACTCCCGTCCGGCCAGCGACAGCAGGGCGCGCCCGACCAGAAGCGAGGCGGCGCAGATCAGGGCCGCCGAGACGTAGGTCCCGATCATCAGGGAGGGCAACCTATGACAGCCGCGGGACGGGGCGCGGCGACCCACAGTAGCGCTCGTCGGCCCGCTCGAGGGTCTCGCGCAGGTTCGGCCCGCGCAGGGGCTCGCCATGGCCGGCACACACCATCGCCGGCTCCAGCGCCGCCAGCCTGCGGACCGACTCCTTCGCCATCGCGTGGTTCCAGGCCCACGCCGGGTGCGGCACGCTCGCCTCGCCGTGCGGCAACGGTCGCAGGCGGGCCGAGTCGACCAGGTAGACGACGTCGCTGACGATCGCCAGGCGGTCGCTTTCCCGCCAGAGCCCGATCAACCCCGGGGCGTGGCCGGGGAAGTGCAGGACGCGGAAGCCGGCGACCTCGTCGCCCTCGGAGACGGTGCCGTCGATCCGCACGGCGCCGCCGTCCCAGCGCCAGAAGAGCAACGGGTACAACCAGCGCACCGGCGCGAACGGCAGCTGTGAGATGTCCATGTAGGGGGTGAAGCGGGCGCCGCTTTCGGCGTCGGCGACCTCGTCGGGATGGCAAAAGACTGGCGCTCCCAGCGAGGGCGCCGTGCCACGGTGATCGGCATGGGCGTGACCGAGAACCACTCGTTTCACTCCGCCCAGCCGCTCGGCGGTCCGTCGCACGGCGCGCCTCATCGACTTGGTTCCGGCGTCGAACTGCACCACGCCGTCGCCGTCCTCGAGGAAGTAGACGCTCATCCCCTTGCGCTCGCCGCCTCGCAGCAGCCAGACGCCGTCGGCGATCTTCTCCTCGCGCATCCCCGCCCGAGTCTAGACGCCCATCTCTAGGCTTTCGCCGATGCCGACCAGCTGGAAAGTGGGGCTCGCGATCCTCATCGCCTGCTTGCTCGCCTCGATGGCGATCGCGATCTTCCGCCTGGCAACGACTCCGACCGAGGTCGGCGCCGACAGCTTTCGCGGCCTCCCCGCCCAACAGGGTGGGCGTTAGTATCGGCGCGCCCGACCGGTAACGAGAACAGGAGGCGGCGTGTTCACTCGCATCGTGGTTGGAACCGACGGATCGGAGACCGCCGCCGAGGCGGTGCGCCAGGCCGTCGACCTCGCCAAACTCTCTGGCGCGCAGCTCAGCATCGTCAGCGCCTACGAGCCCGTCTCCGAGCGCCGCCTTCAGGGCGAGCAGCAGGGCGTCCCAGCCGACATCCAGCACGCGGTCGGCCCGCGCGAGGACGTCAACCTGACGCTCGACTCGGCCGCCGCGGTGGCCAGGCAGGAGGGCATCGAGGTGCAGACGCACCCGGTCGAGGGCAATCCCGCGGAGGCGATTCTCTCGGTCGCCGAGAAGACCAATGCGGACTTGATCGTCGTCGGCAACAAGGGGATGACGGGGGCGCGCCGGTTCCTGCTCGGCAGCGTGCCGAACAATGTGTCGCACCACGCTCCCTGCAGCGTGATCATCGTCAGAACCACTTAGGTGGCCGGGAGGGCGGCAGTCCTCCCCGCGGACAAACGCCGGCCTAATGAGGCCGGCGTTTTGAGTATCCGCCCGTTGAGAGGACTGCCGCCCTCCCGACTGCGCTAGGTCGATGGATCCGGAGCAGGGTGTTAGCGAGATGGCTCCGTAGCTGCTGCGGCGTCGATTAGGCCGGCGCCCTGGCGGGTGGGGGGGAGGCCGAGGTCGCGGGCCGTGTTGCGGAGGCGGCGGGCGACTCGGTCGACTGCGCTGCGGGGAGCGCCGAGCGGGTCGAGGGCCTTGCTGGCGATCACCATTGCGGCGACGGCGGAGACGTGGGCGGCGGCCATCGACGTGCCGATGTAGTTGCCGGGCTCGCCGAAGCGGCGCGGGTCGCCGCCTTTCAACGTCACCTGGTAGATCGGGCGGGACTGGACTGAGGGGCAGCCCGGCACGGCGACGCCGCCGCCCGGCGCGACGACGTCGATCCCCTTGCCCGTGAGCGAGTAGCTGCCCAGGCAGCCGCCCTCGCTGGTACCGCCGACCCCGATCACCCGCGGCCCGGTCGCAGGTGGCGAGACGCAGGTCTCGGCGCCGAGGTTGCCGATCGAGGCCACCGTCACCACACCCTGCTCGTAGGCTCGGCGCAGCTCTTCGTCGACTCCGGGCACGCGTTTGCCGCAGGCGAAGTTGAAGCTCATGTTGAT
>DASTYR010000027.1:0-9963 GCA_035764795.1 Solirubrobacterales bacterium
AATTGATGTCGCACGCGCTTCGCGCTTAGCGACGATGTTGGAGCGCGGCTAGCGCCGCGCAGAGGTCAGATTGCATGTCGCCGCTTCGCGACATTGCCGGGAGAGAGTGCTGCTCTCCTACTTCGCGCGCTGCTTAAGCCCCGTGGCGCGCAGGCGCTTGGCGGCTTGGACTTCTTTGCGGTCAGGTCCTTTCTTGTTGGGGCCGGGGGTCTCCAGGGTCGCGGGAAGGTCCTCGAAGCGGGGCTCGGAGAGGAAGGCGGCCAGGCCTTTTTTGCCCATCTCGCCTTTGCCGACGTTGGCGTGGCGGTCGCGGCAGGAGCCGAGGGGGGCGGCGGCGTCGTTGACGTGGACGCAGCGGAGGCGGTCTAGGCCGACCTTCTCGTCGGCTTCGTCGAGGACGGAGGAGAGGTGCTCGGCGTCGGTGATGTCATAGCCCTGGACGAAGAGGTGGCACGAGTCGAGGCAGAGGCCGAGCCGCTCGCCGCCTCCGGCCAGCTCGATCAGCTGTGCGGTCTCGTCGAAGTCGCGTCCGAGCAAGCCTTTGTGGCCGGCGGTCTGCTCGAGCAGGAGCGGGCAGCGCTCACTTTCGCTCAGGGCGGCGGCGATCACCTTCGCGGCGCGTTTCATCGAGGGCCCATGAGGCTCGCCTTTCTGCGCGCCCGGATGGAGGACGACGCCGGCGGCGCCGATGCCGTCGCCGATCCGCAAGGCGTGGGTGAGCGAGTCGAGTGACTTTTTGCGCAGCTCCTTGTCTTTCGTCGCGCAATTGATCAGGTAGACGGCGTGGATGATCACCGCTTCGACCGGCGAGTCATCCATCGCCTCGCGGAAAGCGGCGAAGTCGTCGGGGCCGTAGCGGGTCGGCCGCCACATGCGCGGGCTCTGGTTGAAGATCTGGATCGATTCGCAGCCGCGGTCGCTGCCGCGCTCGATCGCGGTCGCCAGTCCGCCCGAGGTGGAGACATGCGCGCCGATCAGCATGGAGCGGATCGTATTCGCAGCTCGCCGACCGCAGTTCGGACACGACTACTGCTGTTCGTAGAAGCCCGCGTCCCGTTCTTCTTCGAGAATCTCATTGGCGCGCGCCGCGCGCTCGCCAGCCTGTTCGGCGTCCCTGTTCAGCTCCCCGCTGGTCTCGGGCGCGTGGACATCGACGTGCGTACCGTGGTCTTTGAGGACGGCCTCGAATCGACGAAGCTCTTCTCGTTCCTGCTCGGATGCGCCGAGGGCGAAAACTTCGAGCTTGCTCGCTTCGCTGATGTCCGCCAACTCGAGCGCCTCGATCATCTCCTCGCCAAGGTCCTGCTCAGAGCACTGGCTGATACCGGCAGTAAGGACGAGCAGACGGCGGCTCTGCGGGCTCCCGGCGGCTATCGGCTCACGCTCGAATTCTCCTAGGGCCCCCACCACGGCGTCCACGATGCTCGCCTTCCCCCCGGGGGTCTGCCTCTGCGCCATCTCGGTCACATCGTCGTTGTGGCCGGCACCGAGATCCACCAACTGCTCGCTTTCCCCATCGCACGATCCGGCGGTTCGACGCAGGCCCAGTCCCTGATTGCGAAGTTCCTTGACGGCCTTGCCGACCGCCTCCGCCGCCGCGTCGAGCCGCGTCTCGCCGTCGAATTCCCCTTCCATCGCCGACGACGTGTCGAGAACCACCTGGACCCAGCTGACCGGTTCGGTCTTGGGAAAGAGATCGTCGGCGATGTCCCGGAGCGGTCCGACGAGGGCGAGAACGGCGGCCGCCAGCGCCACTACCGCCGTCGCCCCTTGGAAGAAGCGGCGCTCATAGAAGGCCGGGTTGTCCCTCTCCTCGATCTTCACAGTCCCTTGTTAGAAAGACCCTAAGCGATCGAACGAAACAATGTGGTCGGGCGCGATGATCTGGGAAATTCGATCGGAGCGGTGCCAGCTCACTGTGGAAACATGCGCCGATCCGCCGTGCCCGCCGACTCTCCTATCCGACTCCGATTCGCTCCGTCGCCGACCGGCGTGCTGCACATCGGCGGCGCGAGGACGGCACTCTACAACTGGCTGGCGGCGCGTCGGGCGGGTGGTGCGCTGGTGCTGCGGATCGAGGACACCGACCGAGAGCGCTCGACTGCCGAGAACGTCGAGCAGATCCTTGACGCTTTGCAGTGGCTCGAGCTCGACTGGGACGAGGGCCCGGTCTCGCAGGCCTCGCGCTCCGAGCGCCACGAGGCGGCGCTTCGGCAGTTGCTCGACTCCGGAGCCGCCTATCGCGACACGGCGACGGCCAAGGACGTGGAGGTATGGAAGGCCGAGCACGGCGCCGATCGCGGCTACCGCGGCGGTGTCAGCGACGAGCCTGGGGCGGCGATTCGCCTGCGCGTCCCCGATGATGGCGAGACGGTTGTCGACGACCTGATCCACGGGCCGGTTCGCTTTCCCAACCGCAGCTACGACGACTTTGTGATCGCCCGCGGCGACGGCTCGGTTCTCTACAACTTCGCGGTCGCCGTCGACGACGCTGAGATGGGGATCACCGATGTGGTCCGCGGCGACGACCACCTCTCCAACACCCCCAAGCAGCTGCTCGTCCTGGGGGCGCTGGGGCACGAGCCGCCGCGCTACGCGCACTTGCCCCTCCTGCACGGTCCCGACGGGCGCAAGCTCTCCAAGCGCCACGGCGCGGCCTCGGTGCAGGAGCTGCGCGAGGCCGGCTACCTACCGGCGGCGGTGCGCAACTATCTGGCGCTGCTCGGCTGGGGCGCTGACGACGACGCCACGCTGATCTCGACCGAGGGTCTGATCGAGCGCTTCCGCGTCGAGGACGTCGGCAAGGCGGCGGCTGTCTTCGACGAGAAGAAGCTGCGCTGGATGAACGGCCGCTACATGAGGGAGATGGCGCTCGACGAGTACACGGAGGCGGTTGCCCGCCATCTCGGCCGCGAGGCCGACGAGCGCCTGCGCGCCGCCTGCCAGATCGTGCAGGAGAAAGCCCAGACCCTGGCCGAGGTCTGGCCGCTGATCCGCTTCCTCTTTGAGCCGCCCATGGAGGACGAGAAGGCGTGGCGCAAGGTGATGAAGGAGGGGGCGGACGACGCCCTGCGCGAGGCGCGCGAGGCGCTTGCCGCTTGCGATGGCTTTGGGACCGACGCGATCGAGGCGGCCCTCGCCCCGCTGCCCGATCGGCTCGGCGCCAAGCCCGGGAAGGTCTACCAACCGATCCGCGTCGCCATCACGGGCAGCACCGTCTCACCGGGCATCTTCGAGTCGCTCTCCGTGCTCGGCCGCGAGGAGGCGCTGCGGCGCATCGACGCGGCTCTGGTGCGCCTCAGCGGATAAGAATCCCCAATATCGAGGACGTCACGGCTAAACCGTGCGTCCTTTCCTGCCGATGAGCAGGGCGGAAGCGAGCCCTGCGAATGTCCTCGAGCAAAGCAAACGGAAAGGTGCGGAAGGCGGACGCCGTCGACAGCAAAGGCGGCGGCAAGCCTGCCCCTGGCGCTCGTTTGGCGCAGGCATTCGAGGCCGTCGAGAAGTTCCCGGCCCTGATCGAGTCGCGGGCGCGGGTGATGCGGGCAGCGACTGCCGAGACCGCTCGCACTGGCGAGATCGTCGAGGCAGTCGAGGCTGACGTTGCGCTGACGATCGCCGTGCTGCGCTACGCGAACCGGACCGGCGGCGGTCGCGGCGACATCGCCAGCGTGCCGGCCGGGGTGGACGCGCTCAAGCCCTCCGGCGTGTTGGCGATTGCCGGCACCGCGCCCGTCTTCGACTTCTTCGAGCCCAACGGCGGCTGGGAGCTGCGCCCCGAGCAGTTCCGCGTGCACGCGCTTGCCACCCAGCAGGCCGCGGAGCTGATCGGCCGGGCGATCGGCTGGGCCGAACGCGACGAGCTCATGGTCGCGGCGCTTCTGCACGACATCGGTCGGCTGGTGGTCGCCAAGCTGCATCCTGGCCGCCGCCCCTACTTCGACGCAACCTCGCTGACGCCCGAGCAGCGCCTTCGCCAGGAACGCGATCAGCTCGGCATCGACCACGCCCTGGTGGGCGGCGTGCTGGCGCGTCGCTGGAACCTGCCGCAACGACTAGCCGTGGCGATCGAGCGCCACCACGCCGAGGACGCCGACGGGCTCGCCGCGGTCATCGCGGCCGCCGACATGGTCGCCCACTACTCGCAGGGCGAGGCGGTGACCCCGGAGCGCCTGCGGGCGATGGCCAAGCGCTGCGGGCTCGACTCCGAAGCGCTTCGCGAGCTGCTCTATGAGCTTCCCTACTCGCGCCAGGACACCCAGCGGGTGCGAGAGCCCTGCCCGCTGTCGGCTCGCGAGCTGGATGTCCTCCGCTACCTCTCCGAGGGCATGGTCTACAAGCAGATCGCCGGCGAAATGCACCTCTCGGTCTCGACGATCCGGACCCACCTGCACAACGTCTACGGCAAGATCGGCGCCGTCGATCGCGCTCAGGCCGTGCTCACCGCACGGGACAGAGGCTGGATCTAGGCCTACTCGATCAGCGACTCTCGGAGGGCGATCGCGACGGCGTGGGTGCGGTTGCGGGCGCCGAGCCGGGCGAGTGCGTTCCGGGTGTGGGTCTTGATCGTTTCCTCGCTGAGCCCCAGTTCGCGAGCGGCGAAAGCGCTCGACTGCCCGTCGGCGAGCAGCTGCAGGATCTGCCTCTGGCGCCGGGTCAGCTTGCCGCGGCTGCCGCGCGGCGGCACCGCGGGGTCGACGAAGCGCTCGTCGGCCAGCGCCGCCCGTACCGCCTTCAGCAGCGCTTCTGCGGCTGCGGTGCGGGCGACGTAGGCGCTGGCACCGGCCTGCAGCGCGGCGGTCGCCATGTGGCGCTCCGGGCGCTCGCCGTGAGCGACGATGCCGAGCCCGGGAGCGGTCGTACGCAGCAGGCGGATCGTCTCGTCGGCACGAAGCACCTCGGCTGCTCCGCCGGGGGCGCGGCGCATGTCGACTATGGCGACGTCGATGCTGCCGACGTCGCGGACGAGGTCCACCGCCTCGTCGCGGCGCTCGCTCTCGTGCACCTCGAAGCTGCCGGAGAGGGTCTCGCGCACGCCAGCGCGGACGAGGGGATGTCCGTCGATGACGAGGCAATGTGGGCGCTCGGACCCCACGACCCGATCGTATACCGAGCCCGGTCCGCGCCGTGCGGTAGAAACCTCTCGTGATCTCGATCACGTCGAAGTCCCGCTACGCCGTCGTTGCGCTGGCGGAGCTGGCCCGCTCCGGTGACCGGCCGGTCCCGATCAAGGAGCTGGCCGAGCGCCGCCGCATCCCCGACCAGTTCCTCGAGCAGCTCTTCTCGACCCTGCGCAGGGCCGGTCTGCTGACCAGCCACCGCGGCATGAAGGGCGGCTACACGCTCGCCCGTCCCGCCGACGAGATAACCGTGCTCGAGGTTGTCCAGACCCTCGACGGCAAGGTCGGCCAAGAGGCCGACGAGGCGGGCGGCATCTGGGCCGAGGGCGTCACCGCCCTCCGCAAGGTCTTCGGTCAGACCACGATCGCCGAGGTGGCCCGCCGCGAGCTCGACGAGGCGGCCTCGGGGATGTACTTCATCTAGATCAGGCCGCATTGGCAGCGGAATTCCGCTTGTTCAAGCGGGGCGCAGTCCGGCTGAATTCGGTTATTTCCGGTCTGACTGGCGCACGACTGGCGCACCCGACCGGGCAAGGATGGTGGCGGCGAGATCAAGCCGCCCCGCGTCCTACCATGCAGCCGTGCCTTCAAATCGGCGAAATCACGTTGCGTCTCGCGCATACCTGCGCCAGTGGGTGGGGAACGATGGCCGCTTGGTCAGGGTCGCCGGGCGGGACGGCGAATCGGAATTCAGGACGCTCGACAGCGTGGGCTATCGGCCATATTTCTGGGGTCGCGATTCGCAGGTTCGCGACCGCGCGGAGGGGCTGACGAGCCAGTTCGAGAGCCGAGCTGCCCCCGTCCTGCGAAACCTCTCCGAGCGTTGGCCCCTGAAACCGGGTTCGCCCGACTGGTTTGCGATGAGCTTGTTTTTGGGCCTGCACTTCATGCGAAGTCCCGCTGGACCCCAACAGCTTCTCCGGATTCAGGGGGAGTTGTTGGCCAAGCGTCTGCCGGAATACACGGAGGGCTGGCCCGAGGAGCAGACGCAGCGCTTCCTACGCGCGGTGACTTCGGAGGACTTCCGGGCCCAAGTGCTGCTCGATCAGATTGTCACGGCGGCCAGCGTCCTCGGCTCGATGCACTGGACCCTGCTTGAGTTTCCGGCCGCCCTGCTGGCGACGAGCGATCAGCCTGTGACCATTGCGCCGCTGCTGGCACCAGGGGAGAGCGCGCCGGTCCTGCCGCTTTTGCGGGGGCCGGTGTTCAACGCCGAGGAGATTCGGATCGCGGTCAGCCCGCGCCATGCCCTCCTGCTGACCTGGCTCAATGAGCCGTGCGACGGCGGCGCTGTTCAGGCTGGCGACGATCTCGCTGCTCACTTGAACCGGGCGGTCATTAGCCAGCGCGAGGATGAATGGTTCCATCACCCCGACCGTCGGCCAACGACCCTGGTCGCGCCCCTTTTCTCCGAGGTCGGCGCTTGTAGCTTGCTGGGGAGGCATCTGCTGCCCGGCTATGACTACGGGGCGGCGGTCAGCTCGCCTCGTCGCTGGAAGGCACTCGGCAACCTTGACCGCATGGTCGAGCAGGACATCAAAGATCGTGTGGAGATCGTTTCCGTGGAGAGTGCGGCCTAGGGGCGCAGTTCCGTCTTGTCAGGCTGGCATGGTGCCTGCGTGACCGATCAGCAAGCGTCAGAGATTGCCGCAGAACTCGTCGCCGGTAACGATTCCCAAGGGACGGAGATTCGGGCCGTTGCTCGCAGCCTGAAGGCCCTAATGCCTAAGTTGGGCGAGACGTGGGCCGTAGTGGAGGTCACCAGCATCCCGAGTAAAGAGACGCAGCCGTGGCTTCTATCCCTGGCTGGCGAGCCGTACACGCTGTGGGCGGCACTTGTGTATCCGGCCGAGGACCCGAAATATGAGTGGCCAAAGCTGATGGTGCAGCGCTACGACGCACCAAATTGGGGGGTCAGCACGATCACTGATGCAATCCACTACGACCATGGTGGGGAGCGTGTCCTTCGGGCCTGGATGCTCCGGCTTAGAGACGAGTACTACGCCTTCAAGACGGATGAGATGGTCGGGCTACCGAACCCATCGCCAGCTGAGCAATTCGGCCGAGCGATAGCGGCCGCAGACGGTTGGGAGATCAGCGGCGTCCAGCCGGACGAGAGGTAGCCCGGTTCAGACGAGCCTCGTCTCAGAGCGCTCGCCAGCTGCTCGCTAGGGTCGCCGAATCATCGAGGGCAGGCCCATGCCAATATCTCGATCACCCTGGACCGCTACGGCCACCTGATGCCCGGCTCCGAGGCTGAGGCTGCGGGTCTGCTCGACGCCTACCTAAGCGCCCAGCGCGAGCGCGACGAGGAAATGGCCCGCGCGGCTGACGGCAGCGAGTCAGGAGCGGGGTCGGACCAGATTTTCGAGCCGGTCCCGTAGTCGAGTGCTCATGAAGACTGCCCTAGCTCGGCCGTTCCGCGCGAATCCGCATTCGCCGAGTCTCATTTCGACCGGGACGGCGGGTTCGCTCACGTAATGAAAGATCGCGTAGAGCACCGCCCCGTCATGTTCGGGGCAGCTGTACGTAGCGCCCCGGGGAACCTTGCGTAGGCCGTTGAATTCCCTGCCGATAGAGCGAACGATCCCCGGCCTACGCAGCAGGCGCTCTCCCTCGAGCTTCCCGAACCGGGCCTGCGTCTCCGGCGTTTGCTTTGGGTCACCGAAGCCGTAGTAGCGGCACAGAAGGAGTTCGTCGGGCCGACTCGGGACCATGGCGTCATGGCTACGGATATTCCGATTTGCCTTTTTCAGCTCTCCTTCGCTGAGGGCATGCTTGAAGCAGGTCGGGTCAGCCGACGAAGCGGCGCTACTCTCGGAGTCTGAGCAGCCCAAAAATGCCAAGACGCTCGAAAGGGCGAGCAGCGCGGCGAGTGCGAGTGGCTTCGGGGTCATCTCTATCGACTACTACGGTCGTCCGGCCAGCGCGTCACAGGTGCCGGACAAGCAATTTTCTTAGCCCGGGCATCCTAGTTATGGCGACTGCCGAGTGTCCCGAGCCGCGAGCGCATTAGGGGCTGATGGCGCGCTGCCTGGCGCACCGACTGGCGCATAGGCTGCGCACTGTGACCGCAAACCGCTCTGACAAGCCACTTCGCACCCCGTCTGCCGGCATGTAGTTCATCTAGGGGGAAGAGTTCACAAGCCTGGCGACTTATGGGTCGCTAGGTGGGCCGAGGAACGCTCGACCAGAAGAAGGCGATCAAGCTGCTGAGGGAAAACGGCTGGACGCAGGCTCGTGGTGGCAAGCACCAGGTCAAGATGACAAAGCCTGGCTGTCGCCCGATCACGCTCCCGCAACACAAGGGCCGGGATTATCAGCCCGGCCTGGTCAGCGCGATTCTCAAACAGGCAGGGCTAAACTGAAAGAACTTCACCCATGGAGCTAACCGCGCGTATCCATATCGAGGACGGCAGCTATTGGGCTGACGTTCCCGAGCTGCCCGGTTGCTTTGCCTCGGGCGACACGCTGGATGAGCTGTTCGAGTCGTTGCGGGAGGGAGTCACGCTCTATCTCGCCGATGAGGGCGAGCAGAGCGGTCCTGTGCATGTCTCGACGGCAACGTTGACGGATCGACCGTTCAAGGTCGCTTAGCCATCGCGGTCATGCCGAGCGACGGCCTTCGGCTGGTGCCCCTTCATTAGGGTGCGTCGGGTGGGTCTAGGGGCAGTGCGTACACAGGAGGATGAGAACCTATTGGGCCGAAGGCCGTGCTCCAGATGAGGATCGGGCCGGAGGCTTCGGCCGTCGTCGGCAACACGCCGCTTGTGGCGCTGCGGCGGCTGGGTGAGGGGCTAGGAGCGGAGGTCTGCGCGAAGCTCGAGTACTTCAATCCCGGTGGGTCCGTGAAGGACCGGATCGGGGTGGCGATGATCGACGCCGCCGAGGAAGCGGGGCTGATCGAGCGTGGGAAGTCGGTGATCGTCGAGCCGACCAGCGGCAACACTGGGATCGCCCTGGCAATGGTCTGCGCGGCGCGGGGGTACGAGCTGATTCTGACGCTGCCGGAGGGGATGAGCCGCGAGCGGGCAAAGCTGCTGCGGGCCTACGGTGCCGAGGTGCGGGAGACGCCCTCACTCGGTGGGATGGGAGAGGCGGTGTCACTGGCCGAAGAGATCTGCGAACAGCGCAAGGGCTTCATGCCGCAGCAGTTCTCCAACCCGGCCAACCCAGAGGTGCACCGCCGCACGACCGCAGAGGAGATCTGGCGCGACACCGAGGGCGAGATCGGCGCCTTCGTCGCCGGCGTGGGGACGGGCGGGACGATCACCGGCGTCGGCGGGATGCTGCGGGAACGCAGCCCGGAGACGTTGATCGTCGCCGTTGAGCCCGCCACTTCGCCGGTCCTCTCCGGGGGCGCAGCCGGGCCGCACAAAATCCAGGGGATCGGTGCCGGCTTCGTGCCGGAGGCGCTCGACCGTTCGGTCATCGACGAGGTGATCGCCGTCTCCGACGAGGACGCGCTGGAGACGGCTCGGCTGGCGGCACAACGCGAGGGCGTGCTCGCCGGCATCTCCGCCGGCGCCAACGTCAAGGCGGCCTTGGAGGTGGCTGCGCGGCCCGAGCTCGAGGGGAAGCGGGTGGTGACGGTCGTGTGCGACTCGGGCGAGCGCTACATGTCCTTACCCTTCTTCTCACCATGAGCGCCCTGCTGAAGCGAGTCGCGTGCGAGATCAAAGACGACGTGGCGGCGGCGCGCGACCGCGACCCCGCCGCCCAGGGCGTCTCGACGCTCGAGATCCTCGGCAGCTGGGCGGGGGTGCAGGCGCTGCTGGCGCACCGCGTCGCCCACGCGATGCTCGACGCCGGCATACCGCTGGCGCCGCGGGCGCTCGCCTAC